>CAZDEM010000181.1:0-4109 GCA_964504315.1 uncultured Sulfurimonas sp. | reverse complement strand
TAGAGTTTTTAGAGGTGCCCTTAAGCACCTAATGCCTTTTTAACATTATCATCAGCCATTGTAATATTCCACTCCGGCTCCCAGACAACTTCTACATCAACACTTTTAACATTTGGCAGTTTTTCTACTGCTTCTTTTACCCATTGTAAAATCATTTGATGTAGTGGACATGCTTTTGTTGAAAGTGTCATAATCACTTTAACATTTCCTTCATCATCACTGCTTGCATCATATATAAGTCCCATCTCCACCAAATTAAAACCGACTTCCGGATCTATTACTGTTGAAATTGCTTGAAATAATTCATCTTTTGTATACATACTCATTTTTTATCCTTTATTTAAAATTTATCATATAGAGCATACTTCTTACAAAAGCAAGTCCACCAAAAAATAAAAATGATGCACCTCCGTGTAATAAAGTCTCACTCTTTGTTAAAATAGCAAATGTTACTAAAACTACACCTATACTTGAAAATACGAACTGTGCCTGAGAACTTTTATATGGCACCATATCTGCAAGCATCGGAATTTTTTGTTTTCCAACGAGTGGAGAAAATCTTTCAAACCAAACCAAAAATGGAATAATTTTATAGATATGTCCAGTAATCATAAATCCAAAAAATCCAAAAAACAATACCCATGCAGATGCTAATAAAAACACCTCTTTATGCAGTAAAAAATATACTATAGCTAAAAACAGTGCAACAAGCATCGCAGAATAAGCAAACATCATAGATATGGCATAAACATCATTCTCTTTTCTTGGTCGAGTTTTATAAATAATATAAATAATATAAAAATAAAAAGGCAATGCAAGAAATGATAAAGAATAGCCTAGATATTCTAAAACTTCTATATTTAAAAGTACAGAAAATATAACACTTGTGACACCTAAACTCATCAAGGTTATTGATATTCTAAGGGGTGTTAATGAAAAACTATGAGAAAGTGTAAACATTGGCACTAAAACGATAGAAAGACCCATAATTGTAATACCGATATATCCGCCAATGACAGAATAAACATGAGCACGAAGCATTTGTGAAATATCTAAAGAAATTGTTCCCGCATATGCAAGTGCCATTAAGAGACCAAAAATAATTCCAAAAAATAAAAAAGTATTTGAAATTAAAACACTACCCATAACCAAATTAAGTTTTTTTACTTTTTTAATTGTTAAAAATATTTCACCGACAAAAATCATCATACTTATAAGCACAACTGTTCCGCCATAAGGCAGTAAAGCAGGTAAATATAAAAATCCAGCTACCATCAACAGTGTACCAATAAGAAGAAGCGGCCAAATAGCGTAAAAAAGTTCTACACCAAAATGCCCTACTTCAAGCACGACAGGTACAAGCTGAGCCATAGCCCCAAAAATAGTCATCATTATAAATCCCAATAAAAACAGGTGTGTAAAACTGATAACAGCAGGCGATGTATAAACTAAGTCTTGTGCATGAAATAAAAAAATGGCTAATGTTGCTAAAACATAAAAGAAGCCCCCAATAATAAAGAAAGGGGCTATAAGTTTAAACGGGGGTGCAAAATCTTGCGAAATGCTATTCATTTTATTTAACTATCCTGCACAAGAAGTCTGCGTTAAATCAGAATTTACAGTAGCATCCTTATTGTAAGAAAATACAACTTTAACAAGTCCACCAGGTAAATCTTCTATAATATATTTGACATCATCTTCAAGTTTTGCAAACAAACCACCGGGAGCTTTATGATTGATCATAACTACAGTACCATTTGTACCTTTAATCATAGCAATACCTGCCATCGCATTTACCATAGGATGTGGAGGTCCTTCTTTTGAAGTATCAAAATAATATGTACTCTGCCCATCTTTTTCTAGTTTATAAAAATCAACGGTAGCACCGTCAACAACTATTTTTTCTGCTTCACTTGGAATATGTGACATTATCAATCCTTTTACATTAATCTTTTGTGATTGTAATCAAGAAAGATAACATGGGAGTTGATTTATATCAATAAAGATAACAAATATCATTCAAAAAGTATCGTAAGTGCCTCTTTATTGACAATTTTATAAGCGCTGTCTTCTTTTTCTACAAAACCTAATTTTGTAAATTTTTTAAGTATGCGAGAGAGTGTCTCCGGTGTCATATGCAAATACTGTGCAAGCTGGTTGTTTTTCATCTTTAATGCATCATCATTTTCACAAATGTATTTGGCAACTCTTGCCGTAGAGTCCAAAACAACATTCAATGCTATCACGTTATCAAGATATTTAATCTTTTGTGTCAAAGATTTAAAAAGAGCGCAGGCAACATCTTCATTTCTAAAGAAATACTCCCTGAATTTATCAAAATCTATTTCTAAAACACTTCCGTCACTTTCAAATGCAGCAGAGGCTGGATAAGGAATTCCCTCAAATACCGCCATCTCTGCAACCAGACTTTTAGGTCTGAATCTATGCAATACAATTTCATTGTTTTTTGGGTCAATTTTGTAAATTTTAACAACGCCCTCAAGCACCATTGTCAAGTGCTGGGCTTTGTCTTTTTCATAAAAAAGAATCTCCCCTTGGGAAAAAGTTCTTTTTCTTGAAATTGAAAGTAATAATTTTAACTCTTTTTCATCTAAATTTTCAAACAAGTTTATGCTTTTTAATTCATCTATACTCAACATTATCTTATCTGCCCGTTTCCGTAAACTTTGTACTTATATGTAGTCAGTCCTTCTATGCCCATAGGACCTCTGGCGTGAAGTTTATTGGTACTTATCCCCACTTCTGCACCAAATCCAAAGGCTCCGCCGTCTGTAAAACGTGTAGAAGCATTAACATACACAGCTGCGGCGTCAATATTATTTAAAAACTCTTCCGCAGTTGTAATATTTTGGGTAATGATAGCCTCTGAGTGTCCTGAGCCAAAACGTACTATATGCTCTATTGCACCCTCTACACCCTCTACAACTTTAATGTTTAAAATATTTGCCAAATATTCAGTGTCATAATCTTCATCAGTTGCACTTGCAATATTGATTATCTCCTGCGTTGAAGCACAGCCCTTTAAATCCGTATGTGTCACATCAAAAGCCTCTTTTAAAAGTGGAAGTGTCTCTTTGGCAATGGCTTTGTCTACAAGCAGTGTCTCCATTGAATTACAAACACCCGGTCTTTGTACTTTTGCGTTAATTGCAATTTTTACAGCATTATCAATATCGGCATCTTTATCAATGTAAGTATGACACTGTCCTTTATCATGTTTCACGACACTTACCGTTGCATTTTCACTGACATACTTAATAAGTCCTGCGCCGCCTCGCGGAATAATCAAATCTACATATTTATCCATTTTAATAAGCTTAGCAACACCTTCGCGTGAACTGTCAGGAATCAAAGATATAAGCGAGGTCGGCAAATCGTGATTTTCCAAGACTGCTTTTAAAACTTTTGCTATTGCCTTGTTTGAACGTTGGGCTTCTTTTCCGCCTTTAAGTACACAAACATTTGAGCTTTTAAAACAAAGTGCTGCCGTATCACTTGTAACATTTGGACGAGATTCATAAATAATGCCGATAACACCGATAGGAATACTCACTTTTTCTATTTTCAATCCATCTTCAGTAACCCAGCCGTCAAGTATGCGTCCGACCGGTTCTTTTAGTGCTGCTATTTCTTCTACAGCTTTTGCCATAGACTCCACCCTCTCTTCATCCAAAAAGAGCCTGTCCATTAAAGCCGATGAGAGTCTGTTTTTTTCACCTTCAAGCATATCTATAGCATTGGCTTCCATCAAATCCATAGTATTTGCACGTAAAGCATTTGCCATCTCTCTTAAAATTTTGTTTTTATCACTGCCGCTTAGAGTATTTAAAACTCTGCTCGAAGATTTTGCTTCTTTTAAAAATTGTTCCATTTTACTACCCATTTTTTCAGTCTTTATTCTAATAATGCTATACTACCATAAAACATTTAGGACTTTTATGAAAACTATAACATTTATCGGAAATGGCAATATGGCACTCAGTATTGCCGAGGGTTTAAAAGAGAACTATAAAATAGAAGTTGTTGGAAGAGATAGTAAAAAATTAGATGCATTTGAACAAAAACTTGGTTTACATGTAGAAAAATCT
>CAZDEM010000180.1:0-4135 GCA_964504315.1 uncultured Sulfurimonas sp. | reverse complement strand
GAAATGCCGGCTGAACAGTTGATGCTGCGTCTGCTCTCTATTCAAACTTCTATACCGTTACAAAAACTCCGTGTTGGTGATATGAATGATGATCAATGGTCAAACCTCAACGGGGCAATAGACAGAATGAACACAGCAAAACTCTTTGTTGATGATCAGGGAAGTATCAATATCAATCAGCTGCGTTCAAAACTCAGAAAGCTTAAAAATCAGCATCCTGAGATTGAAATAGCCGTTATAGATTACCTACAAATTATGCAAGGTATCGGCAACCAAGACAGACACCTTCAGGTCTCAGAAATATCGCGTGGACTGAAAATGCTTGCCCGTGAGCTTGAAATGCCCATAGTAGCACTATCTCAGCTTAACCGTGGACTTGAAAGTCGTAACGACAAACGCCCGATGCTAAGCGATATTCGTGAATCGGGTTCAATTGAGCAGGATGCCGATATCATCCTTTTTGTTTATCGTGATGATGTTTACCTGTACAAAGAAGAAAAAGAGCGTGAAAAAGCGGCAAAGGCAGAGGGCAAAGAGTTTACCTCAACCTATATAGAAAAAGAGGAAGAAGATGCCGAAATCATCATAGGAAAACAAAGAAATGGTCCAACAGGACATGTAAAACTAGTGTTTCAGAAAAAGCTTACACGCTTTGTGGATGCACCAGGATATGCGCAAGGTGTTGAGACTGTTTACGAGAATGTAGACACAACATCAGCAAGTGTTGATATGAATATTCCTCAAGTAGAAATGCCTCCTATTTAAATGCAAAGTTTAGAGAAAGTTTCACTTTTTAGCTCAAAAAAAGATTTCTTTCTCTTTTTCTTTTTAATTGTCATTCTACTTATTCTCTCCCTCTCTTATGAGTACTACAATTACAAAGAACTTACAAAGTTTGATTCCCAGCTTGTAAATGCAAAAGTTTTAAAAGAGTACACAAAAACAAAAGTAACAAAAAAAGGGAAAATCAAAAGCTATAAAATTCTAAAATTAAAGAGTGATGAGGGATTGTTTTTTTACACAATGGCAAGTAAAAAGCTCAAAAACTTAAAAGGCAAGCGCTTACATGTAGAGATCTGGGCAGGCAATATCAGCTTTAAAGAGTATGTAAAAGGCTTTTTTGCTTTTAGTAAAATACTTAAAATCTATGACAAACCTACACTCAAACAAAAACTCGCCTCTTTTGTAGATGCCCAGCATAAAAATAGTGACATATCTAAATTGTATAAGGCATTGTTTCTTGCCTTACCTCTACCCTCATCCATGCAGACACAATTTTCCAACCTCGGTATTTCTCACCTTATAGCCATCAGCGGTTTTCATCTTGGTGTTTTGGCTGCGATTCTTTTTTTTATTATCAAATACCCTTATAAAATTTTGCAAAACAGATACTTCCCATACAGAAGCTACAAAAGAGATACTTTTATTATTATAAGTTTGATGCTGCTTGGCTATCTGCTTTTTTTGGATTCGCCTCCCTCACTTTTGAGAGCCTTTGTTATGCTTATTGTCGGCTTTATATTATATGACAGAGGGATTCAAATCGTCTCTATGCAGACACTGCTTATCACCATGCTTTTAATTCTTGCCCTATTTCCAAAACTTGTTTTCAGTATAGGTTTCTGGCTCTCACTCAGCGGTGTTTTTTACATCTTTTTATTTCTTATTCACTTTAAAAGTATAAGTAAAATCAAACAGTTTATGCTGCTGCCATTTTGGGTTTACTTGATGATGCTTCCATTTTCAATGGCACTATTTGGAAATTTCAGCCTTTATCATCCCCTCTCAATTCTTTGGACGACACTTTTTACACTCTTTTATCCCTTGGCTATAGCTTTACATGTAATTGGTATGGGAAATCTTTTAGATACACCGCTGCAGTATCTTCTATATGTAGATACGCATGCCATTCAACACATACTCTCAAAAGCTTATCTTGTTATAGAGATTCTGCTTTCACTCGCAGCTGTTTTTAGCAAAAAAGCTCTTTATCTTCTACTCGGATATACGCTGCTTCTTTTTATATATTTCATCTATAATGTGGCATAGTTTCAAACCGTATAAAAATATAATCCATGAAACGTAAATCCATAAAAACAAAAACATTAAAATTGCAAACGAGCCGTACATAGTCGTATAGGACTTGTTTAAAAAGACATAGTAAATAAAAGCATTTTTACTTAAACTAAAAATTACCGAGACAATAAAAGAGCTTATTGCCGAAGCTTTGGGGTTTATTTTTGCATTGGCAGCAATTTGAAATATTAAAAAGAAAAGACCCCAAATAATAATATATGGGACTAAAGGCAAGATATTAAGCCCTGAAGTAAGAGAATTTGAAGCCATAAGTGTTGCAATATAGCCTGTAATATAAAATGATATTCCAAGCGCAATAGGCGTAAGTGTTAACAGTGTCCAGTAGGTCGTTATGCTCTCCCACAAGGTTCTTGATTTTGCATGAAAAATTCTGTTTGCAATATATTCAAAATTTTTGAAAAACAGAAGCGAAGAGACAAGAATTGCTATAAATCCAATAGCACCCATTTTAGAGGAGTTTTGTAAAAAACCGTTTATCTGAAACATCACTGTATCTGAATTTACCGGCATCAGATTTGAAAATATAAAGCCCTGAATTTTTTCATAATAATCTGTAAAGGTAGGCATCGAAGTTAAAATAGCCATAATGATAAGCAATAAAGGAATAATGGTAAAAATCGTGTAAAAGCTCAAACTAGCTGCAAAAAGCGTTAATTCTTTGTCAACAAAAGAGCTGACAAAAATTTTAATCTGTTTTATAATTGTTGTCAGCTTTTCATTCATAATTTACTAATCAAGACCCATTTTTGCAGGGTTTAAAATGTTGTTTGGATCAAATGCTTTTTTGATTGATTTAAAAAGTTCCATCTCTGCGTCGGTAAATGCCATTTTCATATACGGTGCTTTTGCAAGTCCTATACCGTGTTCGCCAGAAAGCGTTCCGCCTAAGTCAACAGTTGCCTGGAAAACTTCTTCTATGGCTTTATAGGCAATTTTCACCTGCTCAGGATCACTCCCGTCAACCATAACATTTGTGTGCACATTCCCATCACCAGTATGACCAAAACATGGAATTTTAACATTGTATTTGTCTGCTATTGCATAAAATTTTTCCAATAGTTCCGGTAACACTGCACGAGGCACTGTAACATCTTCATTAAGTTTTTTACTTCCGTAAATACTCAGTGACGGTGAAGCATTACGACGGGCAAACCAGATATCAGCTGCTTCTTTCTCATCTTTTGCTCGTCTAAAGTCACTGCAGCCGTTTTCACGAAATACTTTTTCGATTTGTGCAAGCTGAAAATCCAAGTCGTCTTCAAGGTTCCCGTCCACGTCCGTTACAAGCAGAGCACCTGCATCTACAGGCAGACCTTTATGAAAAGTCTCTTCCACCGCACGAATAGTCAGATTGTCTAAAAATTCCATTGCAACAGGTGTAATTCCACTTGCCATAGTTTTGTAAACTGCTTCCATTGCATCATTAACTGTTGGAAATATTCCCATAGCCGTCTTCGTCATTTTCGGTTTTGGAATAAGCTTGAGCGTGATTTCAGTAAGCACCGCCAAAGTGCCCTCACTCGCTATTAAAATACCGCTAATATTATAACCGGCTACATCTTTAATAGTACGCTTCCCGGCTTTTATAACGTCACCGCTTGGCAATACTGCACGCGTTGCCATTACATAATCTTTTGTGATTCCATATTTTGCCGCGCGCATTCCACCGGCATTTTCACTCACATTTCCACCGATAGTAGAGTAATCCTGACTCGCAGGATCCGGCGGATAAAACAGGCCTACTTCTTCGACTTTTTTTTGCAAATCCATATTAATAACACCCGGCTGTACAATGGCTACCATATTTTTCATATCTATCTCTAGAATTTTATTCATATGCTTTTCCATTGCCAGTACTATGCCGCCTTTACTTGGAAGGGCTCCGCCTGTAAAACCCGAACCTGCTCCACGGGGAACTATAACAATATGATGTTCATTACAATCTTTGATTATTTCACTCCCATCTTCTTCCTCTTTTGGAAATACAACTGCATCCGGTTCAAAATGTTCTCGTGTTGCATCATATGAATACGCTAAT
>CAZDEM010000179.1:0-4222 GCA_964504315.1 uncultured Sulfurimonas sp. | reverse complement strand
AATTCAATGGTGCCGACACGAGGATTTGAACCCCGGGCCTGCTGATTACAAATCAGCTGCTCTAGCCAACTGAGCTATGTCGGCATCGAATTTGAGCCAGAATTATAGTGCAAAACAATTTCAATGTCAAGGGTTTTTGTTAAAAAGTTATAAAATCACCATCTTTTAGTATAATTGGCTTGAAATTCCCCCTGAATTCTTCTATTTCTGTGGAAATTTTTTCCAAACATGATGGTTTAATATGATTAATATAAAGAGTAATATCATCTCTTTTTAATTTTTTCAATGCTTGAAAAAGCAATTTTGGTGTTAAATGTTTGCTTACTTCTGCCAACCTTTGCATATTTGATGAAAAAGAGCACTCCACTACTAATGATTTTATCTGCATATCATTATTTACAGTATTGATTATATTTTCCAATGAAAATGTATCTGCAGTGATGAGAACACCTGCATTATTTACTTTATATATGTATCCACAACTTGGTACGGTGTGGTCGGTACGAACAGGTGTCAAAGTAGTCTGTTTATCTAGATGATATTCTTCATTTAAATATAATTCACTATATTTTACAGCCATTACATCAGAGTTCTCTAAAGAGATTTTAGAAAAATCCGGCCATATAATGTCATTTAAAAAGTGTTCTTTGAGTGCTTGAATTGTTTGTGGCAGTCCTATAATATTTAATGTTTTACTTCTTTTGCAAAAATAGTTATCTATAATATAAGCAATGTCTGAGATATGATCAAGGTGCGAATGTGTCAAATAGATGTTCTCTATATGTAAAGAGTCTTCTGCTAAAGCATCTAAAAGGTTTCCTGCATCTATAACCGTGTTACGGTTTAACATAAATGAGGTTGTGCCGAAACCCTTCGCTTTCGTTCCGTATGCTCCCAATATTTTAATACTGTTTTTATACATTTCATACACTTTTTGCTGTTTTGAAACTATTATAGCATTTATGTAGATATAATTGCATTAATAGTTTTACAAAGGTATATGAATAATGTTAAAAATATTATTTTCCCCATCAGAAGGAAAAAACAGCGGTGGCAATGAAAAGCAAAAAGAACTTTTTGGTGCATTAGATGCAAGAAAAGAAATTTTAGATACCTATAATAATATAGTACTAAGCGGTGATGAAGAGAAAATAAAACAGTTGTTCGGTTTTAAAAAATTTAGTGAATGTGAACCTTACGTCAATGATATATATAATTCGCCATTTATGGCAGCCATTGAGCGTTACAGCGGTGTGGCTTATGATTATTTAGCGTATGCTTCGCTCACTCCGGATGCACAGATATTTTTAAAAGAACATACATTAATTTTTTCAAATCTTTACGGCCCTGTACTTGGTGGCGACACTATTGCAAACTATAAAGTAAAACAAGGCAACAACATTGGAGATATTTCACCGGATAAATTTTATAAAGAACGTTTTTCATATCAACTTGATTTATATCTTGCCAAAGATGATGTCTTAGATTTGCGCGCAGGCTATTATGACAAATTTTATAAACTTTCAAAGCCATATACCACTTTGAAGTTTCTAAAAAACGGTAAAACTGTTTCACACTGGGCCAAAGCATACCGAGGGATAGTTCTTCGTGAAATTGCAAAAGCCGGCATTAACAACATGGATGATTTTATGAAGCTGGAGATAGAAAATTTACAGATACATGAGATAAAAGAGCAAAAACTTAAAAGAGAGATAGTTTATAATATAGTACAATAGGAGACAAACATATGAAAGACTCACAAGAGTACAAAGACAAAAAAGCATTTTTTGAAAAGATCATTACTTTATACGGCAGAAATGTTATCGTGGAAATTTTACAGGATAAAACCCTGACAATACATAAACTTCACCTCGCAGATTCCAATAAACCTGATGGAGCAATCAAAAAAATTCTTCTTCTTGCAAAAGAACGCGGCATTGAAGTTATAAAGCATGATAAAGCAGCCCTTTCTCGCATCAGCAAAAATGCAAAGCAGGATCAGGGTGTAGCCATTGATATTGTTTCTAAAACATATTTACATGTAGACAAAATAAAAGAGCTTCAAACATACAGGCTCATCGCACTAGACGGCATACAGAACCCACAGAATCTCGGAATGATAATACGTTCATGTGCTGCTGGGAACATTGACGGCATTATACTGCCAAAGAAAAATTCGGCAAAAATTTCTCCCCTTGTTGTAAAAGCAAGTGCCGGAACACTTTTTAAACTGCCTATATATTTTTGCAATACCCTCCAAGAGCTATTAATTCAACAACAAGAAGCAAAAATTTACACACTCTCTTCTCATGCCAAAATTACTATTTACGACATTCAAGAGAGTGAAAAAACAATATATGTTTTAGGAAACGAAAATGAAGGAGTGAGTCATGAAGTCGCCAAACTGTGTAATGATTCTGTCTCAATTCCTATGAACAGAGGTGTAGAATCTTTAAACGTCGCTGTGACGGCTTCACTCATTGCATTTATGACATCATAATTTCATAAGGACGTTTAATCTCTCGAACAACCTCATCTACACTCATATGACGGGATTTTCTTAAAAATTCTTTGCCGTCTAAAAAAACTAAAACGGTAGGAATGGCAAAAACACTAAAATGTGCAGCAATCTCCTGCTCCATTGAAGTGTCAATGCTTATCACCGTAAACTCTTTAAAGTTTTTATCTATTGCCTCTAGTAATTTTGGTTTAAGTGCATGGCATACATTACATGTAGGTGCCGAAAAGTATACCATCACCGCCAAATTTTCTTTTATTGTCTGCTCTATATTTTTTATTGTATTCATAATAAAATTATACTGTATAATTCTCTTATGAGTTCAATAATTTTTTCAATTCTCAGCATATATGTTTTCATTGTTATGGGCTTTGCAGCCAAAATGAGTTTTAAAGACAAAATTGATGAGAGGACTATTACCCTCTTGAATGTTTACTTTTTACAGGTTTTTTTAACCTTTTGGGGACTTTTACTCCATCCTGTAAATATTACACTGCTTTATGCACCCGGTATATACCTCTTTATAGTTATTTTTGTACTACTTATTTCAGCACTGTTTGCTTCAAAACTTTTTTCACAGAAAAAAGAGTACTCTATTGCTATGGTGGCATCCATTATTGGAAACACAGGGAATCTGGGTATTCCTTTAAATATAGCAATTTTTGGTGAAGCTTCTATACCGTACACAACTGTTGTCAATCTTGTCAACGTATTTGTTGTCTACACCATAGGTGTCTATTTTTATTCCCGAGGTAATTTTGATGCAAAAACATCGTTCAAAAATATCCTAAAACTACCTATTCTCTGGGCAGCAATAATTGCCATCATTCTAAGTGTCAATCACTACACTCCTTCAGATGCAATCATGAATATGCTTATGATGGGTGCCTATGCCTCAATGACTATGCAGCTCTTTTTATTTGGAATTTATCTTTATGATATAAAACTCAAAGAAATTAATAAAAAGCTTATAACTTGGATTATGACTTTTAAATTTGTTTTGCTTCCGCTTATTACATTTATAGTATTGATCAATATTGATTTGGAACCTATGATAAAAGGTGTAATATTTATAGAACTTTTAATGCCTCTTGCTGTTGCAAATGTCAATCTCTCTTCACTTTACAACTGCGAACCAAAACTTGTAACAGCTTTGGTATTCATTTCATCTGTACTTTTTTTAGGAGTTATCTTTTTTGCAGTTGAGTTATTACAATATCTCAACTAAGATGAGCAACTCAGTTTTATATTTTTGGCCTCTGTTGGTGTCGGTTTTGCCAAGTACTCTAATTCTTTGTGCTCATCAAAGGGAGCAAGTGCGACAGTGAGTAAATCTTTTACCATTGAAAAATCATGCTTCTTCGCCTTTTCAATCGCCTCTTGTAAGATATGATTTTTAAGTATGTATTTCGGGTTTACATGTAACATCTTTGCTTCTCTGTCTTTACTTGATATTTTCTCTTTTTGTAACCTTGCATCATAAGCATCAAGCCACTCGTTTAAATGCTGCCTATAAATGGCGATATCTAAAATCTCACTTCGCTCACCCTTATAAGAAGAGAGTTTTCTAAAAAAAAGATTATAATCAATTACAGAACTTTCCAAAGTCCCAAGCATCCATTGAAGCAACTCCAAATCCTTTTCATCTTTTTCATAAAGTCCCATTCTTTGATACATCGCTTGTGTATATTCTCTCTCATACAC
>CAZDEM010000178.1:0-4307 GCA_964504315.1 uncultured Sulfurimonas sp. | reverse complement strand
GGACATATACCCATTTTGATTGTCATAACCTATATACATAGTAGAGTTATCATCTAAAATTACCTGTCCGGAGCCCTGCACTTCTAAAAAAAACCTGTCTATTTTAGAATCACAATAACAAATTACCGAGGCATTTAAATCATTAAACTTTGATTCTTTACGGCTGTAATAAGGAACCAGTCTATTGCTTTGTATTTTTCCTCGAAGTCTGTAGTTTTTAAGTTCAGGATATATCGAGCTTAAATCAACGACAACTAAATCTTTCGGTGTTGCATAAATCGGGTATTTATACTTATCACTCTCTTTTAAAGAAGCATGTAACTGTGCTTCGTAATATCCGGTAAGCAGTCCTTTTTTTTTGCCGCTTTTATCGGCTATTGAGTAAGGAGTGAAATTATTTATTAAAAACAGTTTTGCATCTGTTACATGTAAAGCCTTTTGACATAAATTTTTATAGATTTTTTGCCCTTTTGTACTTTTGCAGTTGTTAATAAAATTGTTTAAAAATTCATCATAATTTTGCTGTTGAAACCCGGGCAGATTAGAAAATGATGTTTTAGTAAAATTTACATTTTTAATTTTTGTTAATTGTGGCGGTAGCGTATTTTTACTACACCCTAAAAAAAGTGTAATAGTTAGTAAAAAAAAAGTAATTTGTTTCATAAGCAGCATTATAACATCTAATTATTTTTTTTTAAACTACAAAATGGGTATAATTTCAAAAAATATTTTAGATAGGATTTTATTAGAATGGAACAATTAAGCTATTATGAAATTTTAGAAGTATCACAAAATGCAGATAAGACAACAATTAAAAAAGCATACAGACAAATGGCAAAGAAATATCATCCTGATAAAAATGCCGGGGATAAAGAGGCAGAGCACAAATTTAAACTTGTAAATGAAGCATACCAATGCCTGAGTGATGAGCAACAACGAAGTATTTATGACAGATATGGAAAAGAAGGGTTACAGGGAATGGGCGGTGGTTCTCGTTCATCTTCAAACTTTGATGATTTAGGTTCAATGTTTGAAGAGATGTTCAGCGGATTCGGCGGCGGAAGTACAAGACGTCAAAATCCTGCCGATATGGACAAATATCCACTTGATATGAATGTCGATATATACATTGATTTCAATGAAGCGGTATTTGGATGCGAAAAAGAGATAAAATACACATATAAAAAAGCGTGTGAAGCTTGTAAAGGCACGGGCGCAAAAGATGGAAAACTCTCTACTTGTCCACAATGTAAGGGACAAGGTCAAATTTATATGAAACAAGGTTTTATGACCTTTTCACAAACTTGTCCCGTATGTAACGGAACAGGAAGCTCGGCAGCGGACAAATGTAAAAAATGTCACGGCAAAGGCTATGAAGAGGTAAAAGAAACAATCACTATCTCTGTTCCAAAAGGAATTGACAGCGGTAACCGCTTAAGAGTTTCAGGAAAAGGAAATATCGGCAAAAAAGGCAATCGCGGTGATTTATATGTCACATTTGAAGTCAAGCCGGACAAACACTTTATCAGAGATGACAATGATGTTTATATTGAAATTCCTGTATTTTTCACTCAAGCCGTCAAAGGGGACACATTAACAATACCGTCTTTGACAGGGGAACTTGAGCTTAAACTTGACATCGGTACAAAAGACAAACAGCGATATACATTCAGAGGTGAAGGAATTGAAGATGTTCACGGTCACGGTAAAGGCGATTTAATTGCTGTTATCAACATACAGTACCCTAAAAAGCTGGGTGATGAACAAATTGAACTTTTAGACAAAATTCAAGACTCTTTCGGCATAGAATCAAAACCGCATGAAGGTATTTTGGATTCAGTGATAGATAAAATGAAAAACTGGTTTAAATAAATCTTATGAATAAAGTGCGCTTAAAAAATCAGCTCTCTTCACTGGCTCTTTCCATGTTTAGAAAAGATTTTTTCGGTATTTACCATGGCTCTTTATCTGCCAAAACAGATACAAGCCGCTTTATCATAAATACAACAGAAGCTGTTTTTGATGATATAGATGAAAATAGTCTTATAGAGTTGTATTTTAAAAAAGATTACAGATGGAAACAGGCCAGCATTGATGCTGACATTCATCAAAGTATTTATTCAAATATTTCTGAAGCAAAATTCGCATGTTTTAGTATGCCGCAGTTTACTACAGCATATTCTCTAGAACATAATATTATTACACCAAAAGACTATTTTGGATATACAGAAATAGGTTCCATTGAAATAGTTGACCCCAAACAGTTTGAAGACTGGTATGACAGAGCGCAAAGTGAAATAGTACTCTACTTCCAAACAAAAAAAACAAATATTATGGTTATTCGGGGTTATGGTGTATATGCATACAGCAGAGATATGCATGAAATGGCAAAAAAACTTGCCATTCTAGAAAAAAGCTGCCGCTTGCTTATGCTGAGTGATTCAGCAAACCTCTGTGATTTTGATTAGAGATTTTTAACAGCTTCATATGCTGTATCCATCATTGTATCAATCTCTTCTTTCGTAATAATATACGGCGGCATAAAATAAACTATATGCCCAAGTGGACGAAGTAAAACACCATGTTTTAACCCATATTCATATACTTTAAGCCCTATTCTTTCTTGTGCTTCATACCCTTTGAGTTCCACTACGCAAACCATACCTGTTTGTCTAATTTCTCCTACATTTGGAAGCTCTGAAAACTTTTGCAATTTTTCAGACATATAAAGGGCAAGTTCTTTGTTTTTTTCAATGATGTTTTCATTTTCAAAAATATCAAGTGTTGCATTTGCAGCAGCACAAGCCAAGGCATTGCCTGTATAAGAGTGAGAATGTAAAAAAGCTTTGTGTTCATTGTAATCACAATAAAATTTTGCATATATTTCATTGGATGTCAGTACAGCAGACAGTGGCAGATAGCCGCCTGTTAACCCTTTTGAAAGAACCAAAAAGTCAGGTGATATGCCGGCTTTTTCACAAGCAAACAACTCTCCTGTTCTACCAAATCCGACCATCACTTCATCTGCTATAAGATGGATATTATACTTTGTACATGTAACACGAACCAACTGCAGATATTTTGGATGATACATATGCATATAACCGGCACCCTGTATAAGTGGTTCTAATATTAATGCACTTATTTCATCTGCTCTTTTTGCGCATAAATTTTCAAACTTTTTTGCCGCTTCTACTGCCGCTTCTTCACTCATATCGGCAGGCACCGCTGTCTGAATCGTTTTAATTAAAAGCGGTTCATATGTTTCTTTATATAATTCAACATCACCCACACTCAAAGCACCGATGGTCTCTCCGTGGTAAGAGTTTGTGAGTGAAACAAAAAGTGATTTTTTCCTGCCGTCATTAAGATGCGCGTGATAACTCATCTTTAGCGCAACCTCCACGGCTGATGAACCATTGTCAGAATAAAAACACTTATCTAAGTTAGCTGGTGTTAGTTTTACAAGACGTTCTGAAAGCCGTACAACCTGTTCATGTGTAAAACCTGCAAGAATAACATGTTCTAAAGTATCTAGCTGTTCTTTTATTTTTGAGTTGATATACTCATTTGTGTGTCCAAACATATTTACCCACCAAGAACTGATGGCATCTATATATTTGTTGCCTTCAAAATCTTCCAAGTAAACACCATGTGCTTTTTTAATCGGAATAAGCGGCAGCGTTTCGTGATCTTTCATCTGTGTACATGGATGCCAAAGGACATCCAGGTCTCTGTTTTTAAGTTCTTCATTTTTCATAAGCAAATTATACCTTTGTAAGCTCTCTTTATCAAGGTTAAAGGCGAATTTACATAAAATACTAAAAATATCACAAACAAGGTTTTTACTATATGATTACATGGATGCAGAGACATAAAAAATGGCTTATTATAACTATTTGGATTTCAACTATCGCGTTTGTTGGAGCAGGCTTTGTCGGCTGGGGACAATACAGCTATGGAAATAAAGCAGGTGCTGTTGCAAAAGTCGGAGACGTTGAAATCAGTAAGGGTGAGCTTCAAAAAACATATTCTCGTCTGTATGCACAATATAATCAAATGTTTCAAGGCAATTTTGATGAAGAAAAAGCAAAACAGTTTGGACTTGACAAGCAGGCATTACAACAACTTGTGCAACAGGCTCTGCTTATAAATCTTGCGCACTCATATGACTTGATTATCACTGACAAAGAGATGATTGAGGCACTCAAAGGGCAAAAAGCTTTTTATAAAAACGGAGAATTTGACAAAGAAACATATAAGCTTGTTCTTTCTCAAAACAGATTGAGTATCAAGGAATATGAAAC
>CAZDEM010000177.1:0-4348 GCA_964504315.1 uncultured Sulfurimonas sp. | reverse complement strand
GCTGTCCACCACTGATAAATCGATATAATAACCAATTCCCTGATTATTTTTAATGAGGTCGGTTTTTAGTTTACCCCTGAGTCTCCATACTAATGTTCGTAAATTATTTTCAGTTATTGATTCTTCCTGATTCCATATATAGTTTGTGGCTTGCTCAAAAGTGACGATATGCCCCATATTCAGGAGAAGAAGTTTTAAAAAAAGGCTCTCTTTTTTTGTCAGTTTGACCTTCTCACCTTTATAAAAAGTTTCTTTGGTCTTAAGATTAAATTGGTAGTATTCTCCAAAGTCAATAATATTTTTGTTACTTTTTTTTGTTTTCTCATTTATTTTTTTTATTTCATATCCACGGGAGGCTATATAGCTTTCTATATCTAATAAATCGGTGTCATCTGCTTGAAATACCAGTACAACATTTTTACTCATAAGCTCCCTTTTAACGTGAAAAATAGCAATAGTATAACCATGAAGTGTAAAAGCTGTGTAAAATATTTCTTTGATGAATATAATAATTATGATAAAATTCCATTATGATAAATAGGTTTTTTAGAAAATATCTCAGCATTATTTTTATAATAGCAACCTTTATGGGTGTTTTTCATCATCATAATGATTTAAAACAGCATAATGATTGTAAAATTTGTACAGTGCAGTCGAGTTTGGCGCACGCTGACACACCTGTTGAACTACATTATCTTACAAATTTAGAGATACTCAGCGAATCTATCATCACTCCATTAGCTTCTTTACATGTAAAGAAGATTCACAATCAACTCAAAGCAAGAGCTCCTCCAAAAATCTCCTAATTATTTTAAAAACAAAAAAACTATAACTAATAAAATATTGGAGATACAATAATGAAAAAAACACTATACCTTTCTCTATTTGCATGTGCATCTTTGTTTGCAGATGCAGATTTAGATGCACTCAAAGAGCAGATAGCACAACAAAAAGTTGTGATGCAAAAATTAGAAGCCAAACTTGATGCTTTAAGTGCAAAACAGACACAACAGGCGCAGCAAATAGCACAGAGTACGAATAGATCCGTAAATACGTCGGCTTCTTTTTCTCAAAACGCTTATCTACCGGACATTGCTTTGATTTTAAATATGTCGGCAGTGAGTCGTAATGTGAAAAATTCAGACTATGAAAACTTTTCAATTGCCGGTTTTATTCCATCGGGCACGGCACCTCTGCCTTTTAACAAAGATAAAGGCTTTAATTTAAATTACGCAGAGGTTGCTATGCACTCTGTGGTTGACCCGTATTTTGAAGCATTTGCAAACTTTCATCTGCATCCAAATGAATTTGAAATAGGTGAGGCATATGTGCAGACAACATCTTTGCCTTATGCATTAAGAGTCAAAGCCGGAAAATTTAAAAGTAATTTTGGGCGTATCAACTCCAAACATCAACACTCCTGGCATTTTGATTCACAGCCTATAATTTATGAAACGCTTTTTGGTCCAGACGGTATCAGCGATGCGGGAATCCAGCTACAATGGGTGGCACCGACAGATACTTACATTATGGCAGGTATTGAAGCGATGCAGGGAACGAATGATAAAAGTTTTGGCGATACACAAGAAAATAATTTATATGTAGGCTATCTGAAATCAAGCGTGGATGTCGGTGATAATTTATCTATTCTTGGCGGTGTAAGTTTTGCACATGGAAAAAACAGCGAAAACAATGCAACAAATCCGACAAATGTCTACGGTGTTGATTTGACACTGCGAGAGCAGCTCGGCAGTTACAGTGCGCTTACCTGGCAGAGTGAATATCTTTACAGGAACAAAAATGTAGGTCCAAGAAATGATAAGCAGGCGGGGGTTTATTCCGAGCTTATTTATCAATATAACAATAACTATTCGGGTGGCGTGCGATACGATGCCATTACGAAAAATGATACGGATTTATCATCTTATGCAGGTATTGACACGAACAATTTAGACAGATATACGGCAATGCTGGAGTATAAACCTTTCCCGATGTCACGCTTGCGACTCTCATATACTTATGACAGAACAAAAATTATAGCAGGTGAGAGAAAAAATATCAGTGAAGTGATGATGTCACTAAATATTGCAGCGGGTGCGCATGGCGCTCACGACTACTAGGAGAAAAATATGAAAATTATATTATTACTAACAGTTTTACTAACAGGATTTTTATTTGCATCTGTAAAAATAGATACAACATATACGACAGCGGGTGCAGTTGCACAAAAAATAGGAGGTAATTTGGTAGATGTAACGGTTCTTGGCAGTCCTAAATATGATCCGCATTTTATAGTGCCAAAACCTTCTCTTATTTCAAAACTTCGTCGGGCGGATCTGCTCATTATTAATGGAGGAGGCTTGGAACTTGGCTGGCTGCCTCCACTTTTACGCGCTGCAAATAATGCCAAAATTCAAAACGGAGCCAAAGGCTTTTTGGATATGTCGCATTTTATACATATGATAGACGTTCCGAGTTCAGTTTCGCGTGCCTTTGGAGATGTGCATGCACAGGGTAATCCTCACTACTCTACAGATCCTTATGTAGTACTTACTATGGCAAAGGCAATAGCGCAAAAACTCTCTCAAATAGACCCAGAGCATCAAAAAACATATGAAGCTAATTTAAAGAAATTTACTAATGAATGGCAAAAGTATTTAAATAAGCTTGATGCGAAGATGCTTACATGTAAAGATAAAAAGGTTGTGCAGTATCATCAGCTCTTTAACTATTTTTTAAAACGATATAATTTTAAAATCTATGGAACAATAGAACCTCTTCCGGGGATTGCTCCAAGTTCAAAACATACTATTGCACTCATTAACATCATGAAAGATAATGGTGTGAAAAAGATTCTGCAGGATGTTTACCATGAGCGTAAAACGGCACAATTCATAGCGGCTAAAACAGGAGCAAAAGTTCTTATAACTCCGCATGATTTAGGCGCTGATGGCAGTAAAACACTGCAAGAGTTTTATAACAAGATCGCTAATAGAATATGTCAGTAGTAGAATTGCTGTGGCCGGCCTTTGTGCTGGCAATTGCTTTGGTATTTATTCACTCTATATTCGGCTTAGAGATTATTAAGCGCGGAGTGATTTTTACAGATTTGGCTATAGGACAGATTGCGGCTATGGGCATGGCTCTGAGTGTTGCATTTATGGACTCACAGTATCAAAACATTATGACCCTGTTGTTTGCGCTTTTAGCGGCTGGTGTTATTACCTGGGCTACAAAAAAAGTGCAGAAAATTGAAGCGTTTATAGGATTGTTGTATGCTCTTGGTATCTCCTCTATTATGCTCATACTTGCGCAAAGTTCGGAGGGGACAGAGCTTTTTTCCAAACTGAGTGCGGCTGATATACTCTTTACATCAAGTGATGATTTGTTTAAAAGTCTTTTGCTGTACAGTGGTGTAGCTTTTGTTATGTTTGTTATATATCCAAGACTCCGCGGTGTAAAAAAAGAGTTTTTATTTTTTGCCATGCTTGCTCTTACTGTGACATCATCTGTACAGTCCGCCGGTGTACTGGTTGTTTTTGCTTTGTTGATCGCACCCTCATATGCAGGACTTGCCCAATTGAAAATAAATGCACTTTTATTTGCCTGTTTGTTTGGCTCGCTTAGCATTGTTTTAGCATTGTTTGGCTCGTATTATTTGGATTTGCCTACAGGTTATGCTATTATATTTGTAACTGTTTTATTTTCACTTGTCTTTGTTATAACTGCCAGTAGTTTACAAACAATAAAAACTAAGGCAAACAATGAAGAGTAAAATATTGGTCGGGTTACAGTTTTTCATCATATTTTTAATGATCTTGCCTTTGGGAACAAAGACACAGCATCCATATTTTGGTTCATTCATTTTAATTTTTGGGATAATTATAGGGCTTTTGGCACTCAAAGAACATAAGAGCGGAAACTTTAATATTCGCCCCGATATAAAAGAAAACTGTGAATTGGTTATGAGCGGTATTTACACTTATGTAAGACATCCGATGTACCTTAGTGTACTAGTGAGTATGTTTGGGTTAGCTGTGATTTATTTCACATATTATGAATTTACACTGCTTCTCATACTGCTTATAACACTTTTGGTAAAACTATTTTATGAAGAAAGTTTATGGAAGTGCCATAATCCGGCTTATATTGAATATGTACAAAAAACAAAACGATTGATACCTTTTGTTTTTTAAATAAAGGTTTACGTGATGGATATAACATTACTTATAAAATCCATAGCCACTCTTAGCGGAGCGCTTGGCATTTTAATTCTTCTATATTTTTATCTTTCACATGCCAATAAACCGCAAAAGAAAAAAGCTTCTAAAAAAATACAGCATATACG
>CAZDEM010000176.1:0-4357 GCA_964504315.1 uncultured Sulfurimonas sp. | reverse complement strand
ATGTATGACACTACAATGATTGACTACAAGCTTTTAAATAATGTTTTGGCATTCATCAACACTGTCCCCTCTCTTGTTACTTTTTCACTGCCCGGTTACAACAAAAAAGGCTTACATGCAAAGAACGCATATGTGAAGTTTCATGCAAAAAAAGGTGTTTTTGACATTTCAGATATTTATCTTGAATCAAAAGAGTTAAAAATACTGGGAAAAGGGAATGCAGATATTAATAAAAACAGTATTGATTTAGTTTTAAATTTAAAAACAGATCTGGGAAGCAATTTATCAAAAGTACCTCTTGTCGGCTATATTATACTCGATGGGAAAAATATATCAACTACTTTAAAGGTAACGGGCAACCTGAATGATCCTACTGTAAACACAATGCTTGCAAAAGATATTGTCGTAGCGCCTTTAAATATTATAAAAAGAGCACTTACCCTTCCGTATGAACTTATTAAGAAGCTTTATTAATACTGTTTTTACTCATTTCTAAGTACAGTTAATATATCTACTTCACTCGCTTTTTTAGCCGGATAATAAGAAGAAGCGATGACTATACCAAAAGCTCCAAGGACAATTAAACTAAAATCCTGCAGTGTCAAATCAAGAGGCAGTCTGGATGTCGGATAAACATCTTTAGGAAGTGATACAATATCAAAAGTACTCAGTACCCAAATACCACTCAGTCCAAGAAAAATACCGGCTAAAATACCGGCAATACCGATAACAATTCCAAGATATAAAAAAACTTTTTTAATTTCAGTTGTTGTTGCACCCAATGAAAGCAAAAGTGCAATTTCACCCCTTCTGTTCATAACAGTCATTAAAAGGGAAGATATTATATTGATAGAAGCAATGAGAATAATAAGCATCAGTACGATAAATAGCGATGTTTTTTCCATCTCCAAAGCAGCAAAGAAATTCACATTATCTTCCCACCAACCTTTAATTGTAACACTAATAGGCAGCTCTTTTTTAATTTTTAATATATCATCTCTGGGGTGTTTTGAAAATATATGTATACCGTCATACTGATTGGCAGCCATATGCTCTATTGCCTGCATGGATTCTAAAGTTGTATATGCATATGCTTTGTCATACGCAGAAAGTCCTGAATCAAAAACTGACTTGACTTTGAATCGTTTAATCTTTGGAGTAACAGAGAGTCCTCCCGGTTCTACATTTGTAAATATATACATAAGCTTGTCATTTTCGTGCAGATTAAACTCTTCTTTTAGACTTTTTCCTATAAGTACATCAAATTTTTTAAATGTATGCCCGGTTATAGCCTTGGCAAGGACCGAATTAACCTTAGCTTCATCTTCAAAATTGACACCGAAAAGATAACCGCCTTCGAGTTTTGAACCACTTCTTGCCATTACTGAAGATTGTAAATAAGGACTAAAATGTAAAGAGGGAAATTTTTCTTCCAAATCTATAAGCAGGTTATTATTTACCGCACCGTAAAATTTAGGAATTATTGTTAAAGGATAGTTCATAACGGTAAGTTTGTCTTTGAACTCTTTGTCAAACCCATTCATCAACGCCATGGCAATAAGCAACACCATAACACCCAGCGTAATACCTATAAAGGCAAGGAGCGCTGAAATAAAGATAAAAGGCTGGTCTTTGTCAAAACGCAAAAACCTTTTTACAAGATAAGAAACTATTGACTTTTTCAAGAAGCAAAAACACCTTTTTTCGGACCGCTTTTACCGCAGCATTGTTTATACTTTTTACCGCTTCCGCATGGACAAGGATCATTTCTTGCTATTTTTTTACTCACAACCAAGTCATCTTCAGCATCTATATCTACATTATCATGGTGATTGAGTCGCATTAATGCTTCTTGTGCTTTTTTCTCTTCTTCTAACTGTTTGGAAATTCTAGCAGCTTCTTCCTCCGGTGATTCCATCTGAAATTGTATAATCTGCAAGGTTCTGATTGTATTAAATTTTATATCGTTAATCAATTCACCAAAGAGACTGAAACTCTCTTTTTTATACTCAACCAAAGGATCTTTTTGGTTGTAAGCACGTAAACGAATACCTGTTTTCATATTGTCCATTGCATACAGGTGCTCTCTCCATGCATTATCTAACTCTTTAAGATAAAACTCTTTTTCTATATCTTTTCTTGTTCCCTCATCCAATACACCCATTTTTTCATCATAAGCAGTTTTTAGAAGTTCTACAATTTTAGTATATAGTTCTTCATACTCTAAATCTTTAAGTTGTTCAATGTCCAAATCAAAATTTGTCTCTTCTTTAATTAACTGTGCTAACTTTTCAAGATTAAAGTCTTCTTTATCTGCACCTGAAAATATATCTGAGAGCGATAAAAGATTGGTAACATATTCTTCTCTAATTTCATCAATTTTTACGCCAATATCATAATCATCACTTAAAAGCTGATTTCTGAATTTATAGACGATTTTTCTTTGCTCATTTGCAACATCATCATATTCAACAATCTGTTTACGCCCTTCATAGTGCATATTTTCAACTTTTTTCTGTGCTTTTTCAACTGCACGGGTTACCATTCTTGACTCTATGTATTCGCCATCTTCAACACCAAGTCTTTCCATAATAGACTTAATTTTATCACTTCCGAATATTCGTAAAAGATTATCTTCCAGTGAAAGATAAAATTGTGTTGTTCCCGGATCACCTTGACGTCCTGAACGACCTCTTAACTGGTTGTCAATACGACGGTTTTCATGGCGCTCCGTTCCTATTATGTATAAACCGCCAAGATTTTTGACCTCTTCGCTTACTTTAATGTCAACACCGCGTCCTGCCATATTTGTTGCAATTGTTACAGCACCTTTGGCTCCGGCAGACTTAATAATTTCACCCTCTTGTGCGTGGTTTTTTGCATTAAGTACTGTATGGGCAATTTTTTCACGTTTGAGCACTTCATGTAAAACTTCAGATTTTTCAATAGAAGCCGTACCTATAAGAATCGGTTGTCCAGTTTTGCTGAGTTTTTTTATAGTCTCTATAGCAGCACCAAATTTTTCTTCTTCAGTTTTATAAATGAGGTCATTTAAATCATTTCTGGCAATTGGAATATTTGTAGGAATCGAGACAACATCCAGGTTGTAAATTTGTGCAAATTCTGTTGCTTCAGTTTCAGCAGTACCTGTCATACCTGCGAGTTTATCATACATTCTAAAGTAATTTTGAAAGGTAATGTCCGCAAGAGTCTGTGTCTCTTCTTTAATTTCAACACCCTCTTTTGCTTCAAGTGCCTGGTGAAGACCCTCAGAAAAACGGCGTCCCTCACTTAACCTTCCGGTAAATTCATCTACAATTACCACTTCACCGTCATTGACAACATAATCAACATCTTTTTCAAACAAATGGTTTGCTTTTAGAGCCTGATCAAGTGCATGCGGCAGTGAAGAATTTTCTGCACTGTAAAGATTTTCAACACCAAAAAGTTCTTCGGCTTTTGTAATACCTTCTTCGGTAATTAAGATGACCTTGTCTTTTTCATCAACAGTAAAATGCTCATCTTTGTTTAACTGCAGTGCAATTTGGTTTGCACGAACGTAATCCTGCATATTTCTGTTTGTCGGGCCTGAAATAATCAAAGGTGTTCTGGCTTCATCAATTAATATAGAATCCACTTCGTCTACGATAACAAAGTTATGTCCACGTTGCACCATTTGATCTTTAGAATAACTCATATTATCACGCAAATAGTCAAAACCGAATTCATTATTTGTACCATAAGTTATATCTGCATCATAAGCAGCTTTTTTCTCAACAGGGTCGTGCATATCTTCTAAAATCGTTCCTACACTATAACCCAGAAAGTTATAGAGTACGCCCATCTCTTTTGCATCACGAGAGGCCAGATAATCATTAACTGTTACCAAATGAACACCCTTGCCTGTCATTGCATTAAGAGTAATTGCAAGTGTAGCCACTAAGGTTTTTCCCTCACCGGTTTTCATTTCGGCAATTCTACCCTCATGCAAAACCATACCACCTATGAGCTGTACATCAAAATGACGCATATTTAATACACGCTTTGATGCCTCTCTGGTTATGGCAAAAGAGTCATATATAACGTCATCCAAGCTCTTTTCGCCGCTTACTACACTCTCTCTCAAGTCGTTAAAAGCTTCTTTAAGCTCATCATCACTTAAAACTTCATATTTACTTTCAAGATCATTAATCTTTTGAACTTTTTTAGTATATTTTTTTAATTCTCGGTCATTTGCAGTACCAAATACCTTACCCATGAATGCTTGTAGCATTTGCAACCTTATTATTGTTACTATATAATTTACTATATAGTAATCGCTGAAATTGTTCTTATTTTATCACATTAAATCTAATAA
>CAZDEM010000175.1:0-4377 GCA_964504315.1 uncultured Sulfurimonas sp. | reverse complement strand
CCTGTTTTTTTCACTATTTTTTGTTTATCTTCATCTACTGCCAATACTATTTTCATTTTATTTTTAATTCCTTTAAATTTTGATGTTTTATCTCTTGATTTGCTGCGTTTGGGTCAAATTCACAACATTCACTTATTGTTTTTTGTGGATATTTTATATAGTAATATCCATTTCTAATGGTATAAAATCCAAATAATACAACACTAACTGCCGCAAGACGCATCATAATATTTCTAAACTTACCGTTTTTATAAAGTCCTACAAAAAAGCCCAGACTGAAAAGTGCCGGTATGGTACTCAGCCCAAATATAAACATAACCAAAGCACCATAAAGCGGGCTTGCCGTACTTGCAGCCGTAACTGCAAAAAAGTAAACCAAACCGCAAGGTAAAAGCCCGTTTAACATACCAAGTATAAAAAAACTAAAGAGAGATTTTGTCTGCAAAAGTTCTCTAAACATTTTCGCATACCAGGAACTACTGACAAAAGAGTGTTCCATCAATGTTAAAAATTTAATCTGTCCTGAGAGTGATAAACCGGCTAAGACCATAAAAACACCCGCAAAGATGAGTAATAAACCATTGGCAAGATTGTTAAACATGACAACGCCGCCTAGGAATCCGAATATCGCACCCAAAAGTGTATATGTAAAAATGCGCCCAAATGAGTATAAAAGATGGGCAATAGACTGCTTTGTCTTACTCCATTCATCATCTATTTTGGTAGAACTGTATGCCACTACAATACCACCACACATACCGATACAATGTCCAAACGAACCTAAAAATGCGATAGTTATAATTGAGAGTATATTTACTGAATCCATAGCATTATTATAACGAACATATGTTCAGAATGTCAAGTTTCTTATATTAAAAGTATACTCTTCTAAGAAATGATCCGGTACAGTTGTAATAATAAATAGTGAAAATAGCGTTCCCGTTACCCTTTTTATGTTCCTATCTCGCCAAATAATAAAGCCACTAAAAACGTAGTAAAAGGTGTTATTAAAAATACTCTAGGAAAAGTAATATTTTTCAACTGTTTTATGACACCTGTTAGCATTGCTCGTCTTTTATTATTTTTACTGCATTATGGTTGTAATCTGGTTGCAGTGATGCACTGTCTAGTAAGTCATTAGTGACATAGTTGATATCCCGATTACTGATAGGAATAAAAAGAGTTTTCTCTTGAATTGTATCTGTAATCAAAACATTTGTAAGCACTTTACCTCTGATAGAAGAGACTACTACATTATCGCCATTTTGCAATTGTAGTCTTTTCGCATCATTTGGATGCATTTCAGAATAGTTAAGCGCTTTATATTTTAAAAGTATTTTTGGTGTTCTTGTTTTTGCACCACTGTGCCACTGGTCTCTTGTTCTGCCTGTAAGTAATAAAAATGGATATTCTGAACTAACCTGCTCACTTAAGTTCTTATCTTGAACGAAAAAGAGATTTGCTTTTTTATTCGGAGTGAGAAAGTGTTTGACCTTTTCACCCCAGACAAAAGGTTTTTCTCTTAACATCTCATAAGTGGCTTCAGCGATATCCATATGCCCGTTAAGTTTTGTCATTTCTTGAAACTCTGCAAATAATTCTTTAGAACTTTGAAAATCAAATGCTTCATAAAAGCCTAACTTCTGTGCTATGAGCTGAAATATCTGCCAATCTGCCTTTGCTTCTCCTGATGGTTCAAAGAGTATCTCCTGTTTTGTAATAGTTCTGTCAAGATTTGTTTGACAGCCCTCTTTCTCACCCCATGGGGCAGCAGGAAGTTGAATATGTGTAAATGCAGAAGTTTCACTGTTATCATAAGCATTAATCTCTACAACGGTAGGAATTTTCTGTATATGTTTCTCCACTTTATTACGGTTTGGAAGATGATAGACAGGATCAGTATGGCATATTATCAGCACATCAAGATCAGCTTCTATCATCTGCGTAGCTGTCAAACCGGCTTTATTTGAGATATTGTCAGTTTTCCAAAAATGTGAAACTTTTTTTATACTCTCTTCTTCAAATCCAAGATGCACAGCCAGCATATTTGAAAGTCCGCCTACTTCTCGTCCACCCATAGCATTAGGTTGTCCTGTGAGACTGAAAGGACCGTTTCCTTCTTTAAATATTTTGCCGCTCAAAAGATGTGTGTTTATCAATGCAAGATTTTTATCTACACCCTGTGAAGCTTGATTGAGCCCCATAGTCCATGCCGTGATAATATTTTCACTTTGCTTGTAAAGGCTAAAGAATTCTTCAAACATGTCATTTGTAAGTCCTGTATTTGCAAGCATAGTCTCTGCATCTAAAGATGTAAGCCCATCTTTTAGGGCTTCAAAATTATTTGTGTTATTTTCTATAAACATTTTATCATATAAGTTTTCTTCTATAAGGCGTTTTGAGATAAGGTTAAAAAAATCAATATCACTTCCAATGCTCAAAGGTAAAAATATATCTGCAATCTTTGCCGTATCTGTATAGCGTGGATCAACAACAACGACTTTCAGCCCGGATTTTTTTGCTTTTTTAATTCTATTATGCAGTATTACATGTGCTTCTACTGTATTGGCACCTGCAAGAATAAGCAGGTTTGCTTTAGAGATATCATCCATTCGTAACGGTACAAAATCTGCCCCGAATGCTTTGTTGTAAGCTACAACAGCAGAAGCCATACATGTACGGCTGTTTGTATCTACATTATTTGTACCGATGAAACCTTTTCCCAGTTTGTTGGCTATATAATAATCTTCTGTTAACAACTGACCCGAGAGGTAGATACCAACTTTTTCTTTTTTTGTACTTTTAATCTTATTTGCAATATATTGAACTGCTTCGTCCCATGATATTTGGCTGAATTCTTCATTACAATTCTTACGCATCTGTGGATGAAGTAGTCTGTTTTTTGTGTGAATACTTTCAAGTTCTGAAGTACCTTTTGCACACAGTTTACCTTCATTGATAGGGTATGTTTTATCACCTTTTAGTTTCTCTGTATCAAATGTTATTTTACATCCAACACCACAATAACCACATACTGTTTTAGTCATTATTTCATACCTTGTAATATAATTTTTTTAATTTTAAACTCATAAAGAGACCTGCGAATAAAAGTATGATAGTTATGAGGTATATAAGCTCATAACTGCCAAAACTTTTCAATAAAACACCTCCTAAAATAGGAAAAAAGAGCCCCAAAGAACTAATGTTCGTCTGCAAAGCCGTATAGATAGGCCGTTTTTCCTCCGGTGCTATCTCTATAATGAGATTCATTCCACTGTTACCAAAACCATCAAGTGCCATGCCATAAAGAAAAAAAACAACTGCATACGTATAACTGTTATTTGCGATAAGTGCAACACCAAACGCAGCTATCATAAAGATAAAACTCAGTGTAAGCATCCACTCATAGTTACTTATTTTTCTCCATAGGAGCGAACTGCCTACAATACTTCCGAGCATCTGTACCATTATAAAGCCGCCAAGAACCCAGCCTGTCAAAGTTACAGAATTTTTTGCCTCTAAAATCACAAAAGGAATAGCAAGATAACAGCTAAAACTTAAAAATATGGCAATAATTTGACCTTGAAGCCGCTTATCTTCTTTTAAAATCTTCAGTGCATTTTTTATAAAAAGTCCAAAATTCTGCTCTTTTTGCTGCACATTCTCCTTTGACGGTTCATCATCAATACTCACAAAAATTAAAAACCCAATCCCCATGATAAAACTACTGACTATAAAAAGATATGCATAATTGAGCGGTGCTTCAAAATTACTCAGAACATAGCCTGCAACGCCACCGCTGATGATGGAGGCGATAGACCCTGCCACCTGACGATTTGCCATTGTTTCGCCGCGATACGTTTTAGAAAAGAGTTTTGCCTGCAGCTCTTTAAAATAGATAGCCCCAAAACCCGCGCTCAAAGAGAATCCAAAGAGTCCAAGGCCTATAAGAACAAGTGTTAATGTCTTGTTCGCATCACCAATAAGAAAGATACTGATGCCAATACTAAACCATGAGAGCCAGCGAAAGAAAAAGACTCTTGAGAGATACGGTAGTACTTTTTTATATGCCTGTGCATGAAATGCAGCATAAAGCTGCGTGATAATGGCCCCGCCTCGTAAAAGCGAAACAAAGAGTCCGACAATAATTACGCTTTGACTAAAATGTTCAATAATCAACGGCAGTACCGTTGAAGGCTCTGCGATGGTAATGGCAAGGGAGAGAAAAAATGCATGCGCTACATTTTTATAATTATTTTTCGGGTTATCCTGCTTATACATTTTCAAAATTTTTGTCAAATATTTCTATAGCTTTGTCACCGCTGCAGTGTGTAGGTGCTGTCTCTTTGACTCCTAGGAGTTTCAACTCTTCTATGG
>CAZDEM010000174.1:0-4447 GCA_964504315.1 uncultured Sulfurimonas sp. | reverse complement strand
TGGTAAAATAATCATAAATAGTGTATAATCACGACAATTTTTATGTAACAGAGGATAGGCAATGGCGTTCGATAACGAATCATTTGAAGAAGAAGAAAATTTTGCAGAGATGTTTGCTGCAAGTGAAAAAAAACAGGAAACTAGCCGCATCGTAGAAGGTGAGGTAGTAGAGATACAGGCTGATGAGAACAGAGCATTAGTTGGCGTAGGTGATAAACTGGAGGGAATTGTTTCTCTTGATGAAATCCGTGATGAAAACGGTGAACTGAAGTTTGGTACCGGTGATAAAATTAAAGTAATGGTAATGGGATACTATAATGAGCGTCCTAAAATATCTTACAAAAAAGTTTTAGAACAGGAAAAAACTATTGAGTTTATTGATGCACACAAAGAGGATTTTGAAGACCTGGTTGTTGAAGGTATAATCACTAAGAAAAACCGTGGTGGATATGTAGTGGAAGCTGATGCTGTCTCATTCTTTATGCCACGTTCTTTAGCAGCGTTTAAAGAAACTGACGAAGTTGTAGGTCGTAAAATTAAAGCACAGGTTGTTAAAATAGACCCTGCTGAAAACTCAATCATTCTTTCTCGTCGTAAACTTTTTAATGAAGAGCGCAAAAAGAAAAAAGAGATAATTGACCAGCTTATGGCAGAAGATGTAATCGTAGAAGGTGTAATTAAAAAAATTACAAGCTATGGTATGTTTGTTGATGTCGGCGGTGTTGACGGTTTAGTACATTACAATGAAATCTCGTATAAAGGACCGGTTAATCCGTCAAAACTTTATTCAGAGGGTGATGTAGTTACTGTTAAAGCTATTTCTTATGACAAAGATAAACGTCACCTTTCATTATCTATAAAAGCGGTTCAACCTGACCCTTGGGCAGAAGTTGAGAGCGAATTAGATGAAGGTGATACAATTACAGTAACTGTTTCAAACATTGAAGCATACGGTGTATTTGTTGACCTTGGAAATGATATAGAAGGTTTCTTACATATTTCAGAAATCACTTGGAACAAAAATGTTAAAAATCCAAATGATTATTTAGAAGTAGGTCAAGAAATTGATGTTGAAGTTATAGAAATCAACTCTAAAACACACAAACTTCGTGTTTCATTAAAAAGACTTTTACCAAAGCCATTTGATGAATTTATGAAAAAATACAATGAAGGTGACATTGTGACAGGTACTGTTACTTCACTTACTGATTTTGGTGCGTTTGTTCGTATTGACGGTGTTGAAGGTCTTTTACATAATCAAGATATATCTTGGGACAAAAACACAAAAGCTAAAGATGTGTTAAAATCCGGTGAGGAAGTTGAAGTAAAAATTGCTAAAATCAATGAAGATGAGCAAAAAATATCACTAAACCGTAAAACTCTTTTAGAATCACCGATAGATAAATTTGCTACAACGCATAAAGTGAACTCTGTAGTTAAAGGAACTATTCGTGATATTAAAGATTTCGGTGTATTTGTTTCACTAGAAGACGGTGTTGATGCACTTATTCGTGATGAAGATTTAGCTCCGCTGACAAAAGAAGAGTTAGAACCTGGTCAAGAAATAGAAGCTGCAATTGCAAATATTGATACTCGTCGTGACCGTATCCGCTTATCTGTTAAAAAATTAGACTATATCAAAAATCAAGAAATGCTTGAAGAGATCAATGATACTGAATCACACTCTCTTGGTGACTTGATAAAAGATAAATTTAAATAAGCTTTGTTATTTAAATGCAAAAGATAATTAAATGGTTTGCTCCCCTCTTGGCAGTGGGAGTTGCAGTGTTTATTATCTTTTTTTTAGTATCTATCAATTCCCAAGAGGAAATTGTTGATACAAAACCTTTAGCTTTAAAAACCAAAGCGGTTCCTAGCAAACCGGAAAAGCTTTGGTTAAATCATTTTTCTAAATCTGAGAGACTCGGCTATTTTTATCCTGTAAACGAAGTCTATGTCAAACTGGATTTAGATGAAAAAATAACTAAAACTATAACCTATAAATTGTCTGCAAAACTTTTAGACCCATATCAGCTTTTTTGTCTAAAAGAAGAACTGCAAAGATACAGATTGAAGTATTTTTTAAAAAAAGATAGACAGGGTGTAGATTTACTTATTTATTCACAAAATGTAGATAAATTGAACAAGTTAGTGCAAGTATTAAAAAATTATAAAATCAAGGCCAGTATTGCGCCTTATAAAGAGGATTATTAGATGCAAAAATATACAGTAGTCGTATGTGACCATATCCATGAAGCCGGTTTAAAAATGCTTCAAGAAGATGAAAATATTAACTTTATCATGGCAGCAGATGTTGATAAAAAAGAGCTTGTTGAAACAATTATTCCACAAGCTGATGTAGCAATTACCAGAAGTTCAACGGACGTCGATGAGTTTTTTATAGAGCATGCTACAAATATGAAAGCTATTGTTCGCGCCGGTGTAGGTGTTGATAATGTGAATATTCCTGAATGTTCCAAAAAAGGTATTATTGTAATGAATGTACCGACTGCCAATACAATCGCAGCGGTTGAACTTACTATGACACATATGCTTTCATGTATGAGAATGTTTCCATATTCTCATGATCATTTAAAAAATCAAAGAATTTGGAAACGTGAAAAATGGTACGGTCATGAATTAAAGGGTAAAAAACTCGGTATCATCGGTTTTGGTAATATCGGTTCTCGTGTAGCAAAACGCGCAAAAGCTTTTGAGATGGACATCGTTGCATATGACCCATATATCAACCCTTCAAAAGTAACCGATTTAGAAATGACATATACGAAAAACTTTGATGATATTTTGGCTTGTGATGTTATAACAATTCATACACCGAAAAATCAAGAAACGATTAATATCATTGATAAAGAAGAAGTTGCAAAAATGAAAGACGGTGTTGTTCTTGTAAACTGTGCAAGAGGCGGTTTGTACAATGAAGATGCTCTTTATGATGGTCTAAAATCAGGTAAAATTCGTTTTGCCGGTATAGATGTCTTTGTAAAAGAACCGGCGATTAATAATAAGCTTCTTGACTTGGAAAATATTGTAGTTTCTCCTCACTTAGGGGCAAATACATATGAATCTCAGTATAACATCGGTACACAAGCGGCTGGAAATGCTATTTCTGCAGCAAAAGGCATAGCATATCCAAATGCAATGAACCTACCGATAGATGAGAGCAAAATACCTCCTTTTGTAAAGCCGTTTTTAGAGATGGGACAAAAAATAGGTTTCTTGGAATCTCAGATCAATAAATCAAAAATAGTATCTATAAAAGTAAAAGGACAGGGTGATATTGCAAACTATGTTGATTCTCTTGCAACTTTTGTAACTGTCGGCGCGCTCAGCCACTCTACGGAATCAATTAACTATGTTAATGCTGATTTTGTTGCAAAAGAAAAAGGTATAGAAGTAGAATCTGTAAACCTTGGTGACTCAGAGGTGTATAAAAACCTTATTACTGTAAAAATCACTACAAATGAAGGAACAACTTCTGTTTCTGCTACAATTTTTGAAGACGGACTGCAGCGTATTGTAGCGACTGACGGTTTTGATATAGAGTTCCCGGTAAAAGGCGATATTATTTTCTTTAAAAACTCTGATGTTCCGGGTGTAATTGGAAGTGTAGGAACTATACTTGCAAATAATAATGTAAATATTTCAGATTTTTCATTGGCAAGAAATGAACAGTCAGAAGCACTTGCAGTGATTTTAGTAGATAATGCGGTGAATGATACGACACTGAGTGAATTAGCATCTTTAGATGCCTGCATAAGCGTAAACTACGCCCGTTTATAAGTAATTAAAGGTAACTGATATTCTCAAAAAGTTGACTTTTTGTAGCTTTAGGGGGTTGTAGGGACTTTAGTCCCTGCCATTATAACGGGCTTTTGCTCATTATAATGCGTAACATTTATTGAAAAGTAGTTCCACCGTCTATAACTATAGTCTGACCTGTCAGCCAAGACGACTCGTTAGAACATAAAAATTTACACGCACCTGTTAAATCTTCTGGTACACCCATACGAGAAAGTGGTGAACGTCTTACAACTTCAGCTTTTACCTCTTCATAATTTGGAAATGCTTTTAATGCATCAGTATCAATCGGTCCACCACTTACTGCATTGACACGAATACCTTTTTCACCAAGTTCAGCAGCAGCATAACGGACCATAGCTTCAACAGCAGCTTTGTTTGTTCCGTGACCTGCATAATTTGGAGTATATACAAGGTTCCCCGTAGAACTCATTGAGATGATGCTTCCGCCACCTGTTTTTTCCATTCTTTTAGCTGCTTCTTGCGCACCTACAACAAAAGCATCCACAGTTGCAGTGTAAATATTGTTTAAACCCTTTGGTTTAAGTCTCATAAATGTACCAAAACCACCGAACACTGCACGACCTGATATGTTTGCATTGGATATAAAGAAATCAAGTCTGTCAAA
>CAZDEM010000173.1:0-4487 GCA_964504315.1 uncultured Sulfurimonas sp. | reverse complement strand
AAACCTGTTAGTAATCTATTCATTATATTTTCCTGTTTCATAGTTGTAAAGAACTATATTTTTATCTATTTTATTTTGAAGTAGTATCTCTTTTTCTCTAGTTTTAATCATCTGATTTTTCATATTTTGCAGTTCTACAAGATTAATATTCGCTATTTTATAGCCATCTTCATACATTGCCAAAAGCTCTTTTTGTGAGCGATAAAGCTCTTTGGTAGAAGTAAGTACACTGTTTAAAATCTTTAATTCATATTTGAGACGAGCCAGCTTACGTGAAAGCACTGTTTTTTGATTTTCAATCAAGTACTCTTTTTGTTTTGCTCTCAAAAGTGCAATACGCTTTTCTTCTTTTTTTGTATTGAAAACAGCAAGAGGGATATCTACACCGACTCTGGCAATACTTTGATCCGGTTCTTTTTCATACTCGGCATAAAGATCTATCCACTCTATTTTATTGGAATTCAGTTTTGCTTCCTGCTCGATTCTTTTTTGAGAACTTATCATAAAATGAAGCTTTGCAGAATCTGCCGAGTCTGCTCTTCTTGAGAGTACAAATTTATAGGTATCGGCAAGCGCTATATCAGCCGGCTGTCCTGCAAAGGCTAAAAGAGCAGAGTAACTTGAAAACTTCTCTGCTTCTCTCTCATTTAACGTGTTTTTTGCAGTTGCACCATCAACTTTTGCAAGCAGATACTTTACTTTTGCTATTGTGCCTGCCTTGTAACGTTCTTGTGAAATATCTGCAATTTTTTGCACAATTTTAAGCTCCTCTTTTGCAAGTGTTTCATAGGCACTTTGTGTCATATAGTCAATATAAAACAAAGAAAGATCTCTGATAAACTCAGCACGTTTAAGCCCGGCAAAGCCCTTTGCTTCGTCTTTTGTAGCTGCAGAGAGTTTTGCTCGCGTCTTACCGATTCCCCACAAACGTACAGGCTGTGTGAGTGCACCTCTGTACCCTGTTTTGCTTTGTCCGATATCAGGTTTAAACTCTGATGCTTCAAGTAAAAGTGTCGGATTTTTATACCTTTGTATAATTACTGCTTCTTCATCTGCACGTTGTATTTGCAGAGCATTTGCTTTAAGGTAGGGTGAATTTTGCAATGCGTTTTGTAAAAATGCATCAAAATTTTGCGCCTGTAAGTTCCAAACAATAAACACAACTATCCATAATTTTTTCATATTTTTCCTTCTTTTTATACAGACTTATAGTCTGTAAAATTAATTTTTTGCGTGGGTGTAGATTGGGGTATATTAGAGTTTGATAGGGGGTTTTAAAAAATTTTTAGTGGAGTTGTATTCATACTTTTTATTATTTGCATACGGTTTTGCAGCAAAATTTTCGCGTGAGAGTATTACATTTGTTTCAGGGAGAATAAACGCAATGTGAAAAAAATGGTGCAGATGACAAATATCATCATCTGCTACTACATTCTCTATATCATTTACTTCATGGACATACTCACTTACCTGGCAAGAGTGTGTGTCAAGTACTTCTATTACATAGGCATGTGCGATATTAAAGCATATGGAACAAAGTAAAAAAAATGTGAGCAGTCTGTTTTTCATAATTTTATTATACCCTAAGCCGTGCAACAGCTGCCGTCGCTGCACTCTTTTTCTTTAAAAAAGTAAGATTTAATGACATAGTAAAGCACAAATCCCCAAAGTATAAATGTTGAAGCCCAGGCAATGAAACCTGCATGTTCATCCATATGCACAAGCTCTTTAACGTTCACATCACGAAAAAGATAATCAAGCCCGAGTCCAAAGATAATTGAGCCGACAATGATAGTTCCAAGATAGATATAGAGTGTTTTTGTGCCTAACATCTTTTTAACTACACCTATTGTTACCGTATTTGTCGCAGGTCCTGCACTTAAAAATACAAAAGCAGCTCCCGGAGAGACACCTGCGAGCATCAATCCTGCCGCAATTGGCAAAGATGCCGTTGCACAAACATACATCGGTACCGCAATGGCTATCACTATAAGATAAGAAAGCCAGTTATATTTCACCAATATTTCGCTTAAGTTCTCAGGAACGGCTACGGTTATCAGTGCGCCTATTAAAAGCCCGAACAAAAGAGGAGCGGCAATATCTTTTAAAAGCGTTGTAAATGCATAAGAAAAAGCACGCTGCACCATTGAACCTTTTTTATCATCACAACTCTCACCGCTGCAGCAACTGCCCTCACTACATGTTTCTTCATTTGAGGTGGCTGCTGTGACAGCCGAGAAGTTCATAACTGACGTGTTGTTTGTCGGTGCCGCCATACTAAATGCAGGTTTTTTCTTTGGTATTTCTTCTTCATGAGCATAAATATTGGATAATATCCCTGCTATGATTGAAATAATCATCGAAGTAACCACTCTGTAAATAGTAAAAATCCAGCCGAACATTCCATAGGTCGCTAAAATAGAGTCAATTCCCGTAATAGGCGTAGAGATTAAAAACGAGAGTGTCGAGCCGTTACTCGCACCCGATTTTTTAATACTTGTCGCCAGAGGAATAACTCCGCACGAACATACAGGCAGAGGAATACCGAATACAGTCGCTTTTATCACCGAAATAATAGAATTTTTACCCAAATGATTTTTCACAATACTGTCAGGAACCATCTCATGTAAAAAACCTGCAAAAATAAGCCCGAACAAGATATAAGGCGCCATTGCATTGCTTAAATCAACAAGGGCATCAAAAAAAGTGAGAATATATTCCATTGCAAACCTTTACATGTAAATTAAATATGATATAATTCATATAACAGAATTGTTATATAATAAAACTTCAAAAGAGATTAGATGGAAAGATTAGTTCAGCTTGCAAAAATATTCTCAGACAGTAATAGAGTAAAAATCATAGCATTGATGCACAGAGAAAAAGAGCTGTGTGTATGTGAAATCTGTGATACACTACAACTTTCACAGCCCTTGGTTTCGCGTCATTTAAAGCAGATGAGAGAAGCCGATATTGTACAGACAAAACAAAGTGGGAAATGGATGATTTACTCTTTATATGAAAATGAAACTATAAATTGTCTTTTAGATACAATACAAGAAGATATAGATACACTGCCTAAAATAATATCATGCGCCACAAGATAGGAGAAAACAATGAATTTAGAAAGTTTTGCATTTTATAAAGAGTTGGAGCCTCAGGCAAAAGATTTTTTACAAATGAGTTTGAAGCCTGTCAGTGTGCCAAAAGGTTCTATTCTTTTTTTTCAAGGTGACATTTGTGACGGCATTCTCTTTTTAACCTCCGGTGAAGTCCGTCTGTATATTCAATCAGATGAGGCAGATGAAATCACACTGTACCATCTTAATCCCGGTGAGCAGTGCATTGTCAATACAGCTTCAACATTGAGTCAGACAGAGGCAATAGGCTCGGCTGTCACACTCAGTGACATTGAAGGTTATATACTTGACATGCACAGCGTTAAAGAACTGGCGCACAACTCCAATGCATATCAAACCTATCTTTTTTCTATTTATACGCTCCGCATGGGGAATCTGATAAAACTCATAAATGACATCAAATTCAAAAACCTTGACCAGAGAATTATAGACTGGCTCCAAAGTAAAAATGAAAAAGAGATAAAAACGACCCATGAAGCTATCGCCAATGAACTCGGCAGCACGCGTGAAGTGATATCAAAGGTACTTAAAAGTCTGGAAAATGACGGCATGGTTAAACTTGGACGAGGCAGTATTACGCTTATGTAACACATGTTACAGACCTAATACATTCTTTTATCTTATAATATCCATACAAATAAAGAAAAAGGATTCAATTATGTGTATCAATGTAGGAAAAGCTGATAGAGTTATCAGAGTAGTTTTAGGGTTAGGTTTAATCGCTTATGGTTTATTAGCACAAAATTATATAGTAGCAGGCATCGGTATAATACCGCTTTTAACAGCGGTATTCGGATTTTGTCCATTTTATCCGTTGTTTAAATTAAACACAGGATGTAAAAAAGATTAAAAGCTTGGAATCAAATTCCCAAGCTAAAAGCTTGGGAACGAGGAGAAATTATAATTCTAATGACACATTAACAGTTTTAGTAACAGAAGCATCTGGCCAAGTATTAGATGTGCCATCAGTACCTGTTGATGTATCTGCGTATCTTCTAAATGAACCTGCACTCGGATTTATCGCACCATCTGTCATTGTATCAAATGCAATTGCAACATCTGTTGGCATACCAGTAATATAGAGTCTGTTTTTATATGTTCCATCTGTATGACTGTATAACCAATATAAATAAGCTGTTGCAGTTGAAGTGGTATACTTACCTTTTATTTTATACGCTCCACCATTTGATGTAGCTATATTGCTTACCGGTATGTCTAGCCCAACAGCTTTAAGTTGATTTTGCGCACTCGTTGTAGTATCTACTCTAACATTATCAAATTGACTATCCGGATTTGCTAGAGTTCCACCATTTACAGTACCATCACCCAAAACGCCACCTGTTCTGT
>CAZDEM010000172.1:0-4508 GCA_964504315.1 uncultured Sulfurimonas sp. | reverse complement strand
TAGGATAAGTATTATCTCAAATTAGCTATAATTTATCTATAATTAAAAGGTATGTATATATGAATAAATTTGAAAACTATTGCACGAAATTTGTACAAAGCATTGGAAGTAAAGAAGGAGCAGTATCTCCCGCTATTGTATCCTCAGCCTCTTTTTCTTACGGAAGTCCGGAAACAGCCGAAGGAATTTTTAATGGCAGTGTAAAAAAACCGCTCTATTCAAGAATGGGCAACCCTACAACAGCAAAACTCGAATCTATTATGGCTGAGATGGATGGCGGCATAGGAGCAGTTGCAACAAGTTCCGGCATGGGAGCGACAACGCTTGCTGTTATGTCTTTAGTTTCCCAAGGAGATGAGATTATTAGCATTGGAGGGCTCTTTGGCGGTACATATTCACTTTTTGATGAAACCCTGAGTAGATTTGGCATAAAAACTCATTTTTTTGATGTTGACGAATTTGAAAATATAAAAAATACCATAAATGACAATACAAAAATAATTTTTTTAGAAAGTGTCGGCAATCCCAATATGAGACTACCTGACATTGAAAAAATTGCTAATATTGCAAAAGAAAAAAATGTTGCATTGATCGTTGACAATACCATTACGCCTTTAAGTGTTTCTCCTTTAGCACTTGGTGCCGACATCACGGTTTACTCTACAACAAAAATTATCTCCGGTAATTCATCAGCCTTAGGTGGATGTGCAGTTTTTCGTGCCATTAATGAAAAAGATGATAAATTCAAAACACAGCGTTATGAATTTTTGGCAAAGTTCATTAAAGGTGCAGGCAAAATGGCACTTATTCCAAATGCCAAAAAAAGAGCTTTAAGAGATTTTGGTATGAGTGCTAATGCCCATGCTAGTTATCAAACAATGCTTGGTCTTGAAACACTTGCACTCAGACTTCCAAGAATTGTAAAAAATATTGAAATCATTGCATTGGAACTTGCAAAAAACGGCTTACATGTAAACCACCCGTGTTTAGAATCACATCCACACCACACAAGATATAAAGAAAATTTTCAAGACGGATGCGGAACACTCCTTACCATTGACATGCAGACAAAAGAGCGAGCTTATGACTTTCTAAGAAAAACAAAATTGGCAACTATTACTGCCAATATAGGCGATTCAAGAACACTTGCTCTTCATATGGCATCAACAATATATAGTGATTTTGATGAAAATACAAGAAAATTTCTAGGAATCACCGATGGTCTTATTAGAATTTCTATTGGACTTGAAAATCCACATGAGATTATAGAAGACTTTTTAAAAGCGGCAAAGTAGAAAAGATGGCAACAAATACAAATTTAGAAATAGACGAAGATACAGCACTTAAATATCCTAAAAAATACAAAGTATTTTTACTCAATGATGATTATACATCTATGGATTTTGTTGTCGATATACTAATGAGTATATTTCATAAAAGTTATGAGCAGGCTCAAGATATTATGCTTGAAGTTCATAAAAACGATAGAGGCTTATGCGGCGTATACACATATGAAATAGCTGAAACAAAGATAATGCAGGTAAAGCGCAAAGCAAAAGACAGCGGCTTTCCGCTAAAAGCCACAATGGAGGAAGAATAATATGATAAGTTCATCATTAAACGATATTTTTCAAAAATCTATCATTTTTGCGAAGCAACTCCACCATGAGTACCTGACTATTGAACATATTTTTTACCTTTTATTAAGTTCACAAGAAGGTGTTGCAATCATAGAAGCATGTGGCGGTAATGTATCAAAAATGAAAGAAGAGCTTGGCGAATATATCAAAAAAAATATGGAAGTATTGCCTTCAAATATAGAGCAGGACCCTTATGAGAGTGTCGCTCTCTCACGTCTCATTGACAAAATGGTACGACATGTACAATCATCAGGACAGACAAATGCAGATATCGGCGATTTACTCGCTGCACTTTTTGAAGAAGAACATACCTTTGCATATGCGCTGCTCAACAAATATCAAATTTCACGACTCGATATATTGGAAATAATTTCTCACTCTGATATGAATCAAAACAGTGAAGATAAAGAATCAAATTTAAGCAAATACACTATAAATCTCATTCAAAAAGCAAAAGAAGGAAAAATTGATCCTGTAATAGGAAGAGACAATGAAATCCAAAGAGTTACACAAATACTTTGCAGAAGAAAGAAAAATAACCCTATTTTAGTTGGTGAACCTGGTGTCGGTAAAACTGCTATAGCCGAAGGACTAGCACTTCGAATTGCTGCAGGAACTGTGCCGGATATCATAAAAGATTCGCAACTTTATGCTTTAGATTTAGGTGCACTGCTTGCAGGTACTAAATACAGAGGAGACTTTGAAAAACGCCTCAAAGGTGTAATGGATGAACTTAAACGTGAACCAAAGGCTATTTTGTTTATAGATGAAATACATACACTTATAGGTGCAGGGAGCACAAGCGGTACTATGGATGCAGCCAATCAGCTCAAACCTGCACTGGCATCAGGAGAAATTAAATGTATGGGTGCTACAACATTTGCAGAATATAGAAACGGTTTTGAAAAAGACAAAGCACTTAGCAGAAGATTTTCTAAAATAGACATAAATGAACCTTCTAAAAAAACAAGTTATTTAATACTCAAAGGCCTGCAAAAGAAATATGAAAAGCACCACTCTGTTACATATACAAATAAAGCATTAAAAACAGCGGTTGATTTGTCTAAACGCTATATTACTGACAAGTTTTTGCCGGATATTGCAATAGATTTGATTGATGAAACAGCTGCATCTTTTCATCTTAAAAAAGGGAAAAGAGCAAAAGTCAGTGCCAATGATATTCAAAAAACAATAGCTTCTATAGTAGGTATCAGCAATGCAAAAATTTCTCATAATGAAACTGCCTCACTCCAGCATCTTGAAGATAAATTAAGAAAAAGAGTTATCGGACAGGAAAAAGCAGTTGAAGCGGTTACAAAAGCTATAAAAATTTCAAAAGCAGGATTAACGCCGGCAAACAAGCCTATTGCATCATTTTTATTTTCAGGGCCAACCGGAGTCGGTAAAACAGAACTTGCAATTGCCCTCAGTGAGGTATTGGGTATCAATTTTGAAAAGTTTGATATGAGTGAATATATGGAGAAACATGCCCTCAGTCGTTTAGTTGGTGCACCTCCGGGATATGTAGGGTATGAGCAGGGTGGATTGCTTACAGAAGCCATAAAAAAACATCCATACACTGTACTTTTACTGGATGAAATTGAAAAAGCACATCCTGAACTTATTAACATTTTACTCCAAATTATGGACAGTGCCACACTCACGGACAACAATGGGTATAAAGCTGATTTTCAAAATGTTATATTAATTATGACATCCAATATAGGAGCAACTGCCAGAAACGTTATGGGCTTTAATAAAGACGAATCTATAGCTAAGAATGAAGAGCTGAAATCATTTTTCACTCCTGAATTTAGAAACAGACTTGATGCAATTATTGAGTTTGAGCAGTTAAGCCATAAAACAGTTGAAGGAATTGTACAGAAATTCATTGCAGAGCTTAACAAAGAACTCAAAAAGAAAAAGATAACAGTAAATATATCCGAAGAAGCGATGAAATTGATAGCTGAAAAAACATACTCTCCTGAAATGGGAGCTAGACCACTAAAAAGATACATTAAAGACAATATTACAAACAAACTCAGTGATGAAATTCTTTTTGGAAAACTGAAAACTGGTGGTGAGGTAAAAGTTATAGTAGAAAATAATACACTCAAAAATATATATAAAGAAGCTTAATGTACATACCCCAGCTCGACAAACACTCACTCACTTTTCCCGATCCACATGAGGCAAATAAAGAAGGCATAGTGGCATGGGGAGGAGACTTAAATCCTTCGCGGCTGATTAGAGCCTATCAAAATGGTATCTTTCCCTGGTATTCCCAACAAGACCCTATTCTATGGTGGTCAACAAACCCGCGTCTTATAATGGAACTTAATGATTTTAAACTAAGACGCTCATTGAAAAAAAATTTAAAAAAATTTGACTATAAATTTGATACAAACTTTGAAGAAGTAATGAAAAAATGTGCTTCCACAAAAAGAGAAGGGCAAAACGGCACCTGGATAAACAAAGATTTAGTAGAATCATTTAATGTACTTCATGGGATGGGTATAGCACACTCCGTTGAAAGTTATCAAGATGGAAATTTAGTTGGTGGTTTATATGGCTTAGTTATTGGAAGAGTATTTTGCGGAGAATCGATGTTCACACATGTTAATGATGCTTCAAAGGCAGCATATGCAGTATTGGTAAAACATTTACAAGCATGGGGATATGATTTTATAGACTGTCAGGTACCTACACAACATCTTAAATCGTTAGGTGCAAAAGAAGTTTCAAGAGATTATTATCTTGAACGTTTAAGTAAAGTAAATATGGATAATGTAAAAAATAAATGGGAAATAAATAAGAATCTGATCAACTAGGCAGCGACCTACATTTCCACACCTGAAAGGTGCAGTA
>CAZDEM010000171.1:0-4551 GCA_964504315.1 uncultured Sulfurimonas sp. | reverse complement strand
GTGATAAAGAGTTAGCAAATAAAAGTTTATTTATTGATCAGCTTTTTTCAAAAAAATGGATTTTAAGAGAAAAAGGTTCAGGCACAAGAGAAATATTTTTAAACTCGTTGGATAATACGGCTAAAGAGATAGACTTGTTTATGAAATTCACTGAATTTGAAGAGATTAAAACTTTGCTCAAAAATAATAAAGATATCATCACCTGTCTTTCAAAGTTTGTAGTTTATGATGAACTTCAAAGAGGAGAGTTCTTTGAAGTGATACCTAAAAATGTCAATTTACAAAGAAATTTGTATCTTGTTTACAATAAAAAGAAATACAAAACTAATTTATTTAGCATGTTTCAAGAGCATTTAGAAAGTAATTTTCAGTTGTAGATTTAAATTTTATTCACTATATACAATTTTTCTCCATAATGGATAAATTTTACATGCAACACATAAGCAAAAAAGTGATTCCAAAGAGGCAAAGAAGGTGAGTATAACAACTGTATAAACTGATAATTGGACATAATTAAGAAGATGTAATAACGTTGCTGTACTAATAAATACTAAACCTATATTTGCTGCAAATTTTTTAGGACCTGCATCAACTACTCTTTTGGATAAAGATAACCTATTTGCAAAAAAAGTAGCAAGAATTACACTTGGACTTATTTTTTTATATCCTAAAATTCTTACTAGAAAATCATAAAACAAGATGCCTAATATAAAAGAATTCATACTAAATATATATAAAATTCCTAATATACTAATAATTCCAGCTTGTAATCTAATAACATTTTCATCAATTTTTTCATATGTTATTGGGCATGAATTAGAAAATTTCATAGCACTCCTTTAGTAAATGAATATTCATTCGTAATTATATTTTATTATAACTGTATATTTTATTAAAGAATTAATGCTTTGGATTTTTGAATGTTTCTATAATATTGTCTAATGTTGTCAATTTGGAAGATTTTGTGCAGGTAATGTTGAGTTGTTGTAAAATCTTTATAACTGTATTGATATAAGTATTGAAATTGTTATGCATGGTAGCACTTAACCCTATAGATACATCAATTTCTTCCGGGACAATACCGATTATACTTGATTGCGGAATATCTTTTCCCATAAGCTCTAATATGTCAAAACATTGTAGCACTCCAATTTCATGAGCACCGCCAGAGTTTAATCCATAACCTGTTAGCTCATTTGAAGGAATATGATATATACTACCGGCAACATCATCAATTTCAATGGCATCGAGTATAATTATATGCTTATAGTCCATAAATAGATTGAGTAAATTGATACCTTCTACGCCACCATTGATAATGTCTACATCCGGCTTAAATACATAGTTTTGTTCTAAGTATTTTGTAGCATATATTGCTATACCATCATCTTTTTCTAAAATATTTCCGACACCAAGTATTGCCAAGTCTTTCATTGTTTTCCTTTAAAATATGCACTTATAAGCAGTTGTATTGCTTCTTCTTTTGTGTGATTATATTTAAATTCACACTCTTTTAGGAAATAAATAAAATTATCATTCTGTATTCCTTTATATTTTAGAATAGCTTTTTCAAAATATTTCCAAAATTTTACTATATTATTAACATGTCTCGACACTTTAATGATTTTATTATTTCTTTTAAATTTATTAAATTCATTTATATATGTTTGTGTAACATTATCTTCTATAAATTGGCTTTTATATTGTTGCAATGATGGCATTAGTAATGTATATATATGGTTATTATAATCAAATGTTAGAAAATTATGCGCATCAAAAACTGCTTCTTTATCAGATTTTTTAGATTTTTCAAGGTAAAAGTACTCTTCATATTCACATGCACGCTCGCTTAAATCCTCATATCCTGATTCAGATATTTTTGCACAGATCATTCTGAAAATATCATAGTAGTTTTTTACTGAAATATATGAAAGTTTATTTCTCTTTGACAGGCTTAATGCACTTTCATCATTTATAAAACCATCTATTAGCATTATGATTTTATTGATTTTTTGAAGAGATAATTTTTTATGACATGTAGAGCATTTTATCCTGCCATCTTGAAGCCTGTAAACATTATTTTGACAATAAAGACACTTACTTACCCATTGCATAATATTTAATTATCTCTCTTTTATGTTAATTGGTCCGAAATATATATAAGAAATTGGTACTTTTAGCTTATTTTTACATAATATAATATAAAATTCTTTAAAACTGAATAAACATTCATTGCAATTTAGGAGTATATGTATGGAAATAGGATATTTTATAATATTTTGGTATGGAATTTTACATGCTTTTGGGCCAGATCATTTAACGGCAATCACAGATTTTTCTATAGGAAAATCAATGAAAAAAACTATGTTAATTACAATTATGTTTGCATTTGGACATGGCATGACTCTCTTTGTTTTTGCTAAAATATTACAAGTATATCATCTTCCTGCAGATATAACTGATTATGGTGACATAATATCTTCAAGCGTAATTATAGGAATGGGAATTTACCTTTTGTATATGGTTATTACGGATAAAATCCATTTAAATAAACATAATCATAAAGGAAAAGAACATATCCATATTTATTTTGGAAAAGAACATTCACATAGTGATTCAATCGCATCAACTTCAGCTTGGACTATGGGTGCATTAATGGGTATGGGCGGTGTGCGAGGTATGCTTGTCACCCTTGGGATGTTACATGGTCAGACAATAGACTTTAGTATGGTGTTGGCATTTGTAGCAGGTGTCAGTTTGATATTTGTTAGTTTTGGTGGAGTTATTCTTTATTTAAATAAAGAATTTTTAACAAATAAGACGAATGTAAGAAGAGTATTTGCAGTTGCTGGTTTAATTTCAGTAGCAGTTGGCTCAGATATGCTTTTAGCATAAAATTTATAATTAAGGAAAATATATGTGTGCAGATTGCGGATGCAGTATAACAGGAACAACTTTAGGAACTGGTCATCACGACCATGAACATCATCATTCTCATGAACATCAGGCAGCGCATGAAACGTTGCATCATAATCCTCAGTTAAATGATACGAAAACAATAAATGTGATTACAAAAATATTAGATAAAAATAATCATGAAGCAGCACATAATCGTGCACATTTTGATAATTATAATGTTTTGAGTATTAATTTGATGAGTTCTCCAGGAAGTGGGAAAACAACACTATTAGAGCATATGGCTGATTTAGCTGACTTTAAATTTGGTGTTATCGAAGGTGATTTGGAAACTTCAAGAGATGCAGATAGAATTAAAGCCAAAGGTATTCCGGCATTTCAAATACAAACTGGTTCAGCATGCCATTTAGATGCATTTATGGTTCATGAAGGACTGCATGATATGCCACTTAATGATATAGATGTCTGTTTTATAGAAAATGTAGGAAATCTTGTTTGTCCTGCTTCTTATGATGTTGGAAGTCATTTAAACATAGTACTGGTATCGATACCAGAGGGTAGTGACAAGATTGAAAAATATCCTGTAATGTTTCGCCAAGCTGATTTGATTTTAATAACAAAAATGGATTTGATAGAACATTTTGATTATGATTTAGAACATGAAAAGAAAGAGGCTAGAAAAATTAAACCGGGTGTTGATATTTTAGAAGTAAATATAAAAGATAAAAAATCAATTCAAAATGTAATAGACTGGATTGAATTTAAACGTAAGATGAGAGGTTAGTATGTGTTTGTCAATACCAAGTAAAGTAGTTAAAATAGATAAAGAGCGTAATGTTGCAACCGTTGATACTATGGGTGTGACAAGAGAAGCTGGATTAGAGTTAATGGAAGAAGGAGATGTTAAAATAGGTGACTATGTTCTTTTGCATATAGGTTTTATTATGAATAAAATAGATGAAGAAGATGCAATGGAATCTCTTAAAGTATATAATGAAATTTTAGAAAAACTCGATGAAGAAGAGAGGCGGAATCTCGTTGAAGAGGATGATAACTGTCCAAATCGAGGTGCATAATGAGTGAATTGAGACTAAAAGACTTGTATGATGGTTTTCGTAATCCTGAGGTTATCAAAGGTTTTGCAAAATTAATTAATGAAGAAGCGAAACAACTGCCTCGTCCTATAAATATCATGGAAGTTTGCGGAGGTCACACTCACTCCATTATGAAATTTGGTCTTCCCCAACTATTACCACAAAATATCAACTTTATACACGGTCCCGGATGTCCTGTTTGTATTATGCCAAAAGAGAGAATTGATCATGCATATATTTTGGCCCAGCAAGAGGATACAATACTTGTAACACTTGGAGATATGATTAAAGTCCCAGGCAGTAAAGGAAGCTTACAGGATGCCAGAGCTAAAGGTGCTGATGTCCGTTTTGTTTACTCACCATTAGATACTCTTAAAATTGCAGAGGAAAATCCGGATAAAAAAATAATATTTTTTGCAATAGGATTTGAAACTACTACACCTATGACAACATCTCTTATAGATATTGTTTTAAAACGCGGTATTAAAAATATATATTTTCATATTAATCATGTAACAGTACCTGAAGTGATGGTTGAACT
>CAZDEM010000170.1:0-4558 GCA_964504315.1 uncultured Sulfurimonas sp. | reverse complement strand
CATAATAAGGCATATTAAAAGAAAAAAGTTGGGCTGAACGGTATACATTGTTATCTACTTTATGAAAATTTCCATAAATAAAGAGATATACTAGCACTATAAAAGTAATAAAGAGTAATGGTGCAAAAATATACTTTACAAACTTTTTAATAAATTTTAATAACATAATATGCTCCATCGCCGTTTGTATTTTGCTTTCGGAATGATAAGTTTTGAAAATGAATTGAAAATGAAATAAAAATTTACCTTATACTGCTTTTTTAGATTTATTGGGTTATAATAAATGCAATGTAAATTAAGATATAGGGATTGTGATGTATATAGAAGATTTGAAGTTTTCGTTATGGGCTGATTTTATTGAGAGAGATTATCTTGATAATGCGTTTAAAGAATTAATAGAGGGTAAAATAATTAATGGGGCGACTTCGAATCCGGCTATATTTAAAAATGCAATTTTAAATTCTCCTGCATACAAAAAACAGCTTGAATCACTTGATGGATTGTCTGCAAAGCAAAAATATGAAGCAGTTGCAATTTATGATATACAAAAAGCTGCAGATATATTGAAACCTTTGTATGAAAAAGGTGATGATGGCTATGTAAGTATAGAGGTTGATCCTTTTCTTTGTGATGATGCAGATGCAACAGTTGCAGAGGGTAAAAGACTTTTCAAAGAGATAGACAGAAAAAATGTAATGATAAAAGTTCCGGCAACTGAAGCTGGATATATCGCGATGAAAGAACTTACTTCACTTGGAATCCCTGTGAATGCAACCTTGATATTTAAAAAATCTCAGGCCATATATTGTGCACAGGCTTTTAAGGAAGGTGGGGAGATTTACGGAAATAGTGTGGATACCGTCATTAGTATTTTTGTAAGTAGAATAGACCGCGCGTTAGATGCAACACTTGCAGCACATTCTGTTGAGACAGGTCTTAGCGGTATATATAATACATCCGTTATTTATGAAGAGATACAAGAGATGAATGTAGATGGATGTAGAGCATTGTTTGCAAGTACTGGTGTTAAAGATGACTCACTTCCTCCATATTATTACATTGAAAAGTTATTAGCTTATAACAGTGTTAATACTGCTCCTATCGACACAATAAAAGCTTTTCATACGCATGATGCATATCAAAAAGCATTGCCAATTCCTAAAAATATTATAAATGAGCATTTTACAAAGATAGAAGATATTGGTATAAAAATGGATGAGGTTTTACAAAAACAGATAGATGACGGACTTGAAGCATTTAAAGAGGCATTTAAAGAAATATTGGAGGCTTTATGAATACGCAGGTAGATGTTAGTAAACTGACATTTGAGCAATTAAAAAAGGTAAGAGTTCATCTTAAAAAGATGATTGAAGTTGGTGGCAGTGACTTACATGTAAAGGCCAACTCTGTAATGAGAGCAAGAATCAACGGAAATATTGTACAGTTTTCTGGAGGTATTTTTTCTAAAGAAGATGCATTAACATTTGCCAAAGAATTATTAAAAGGGCGTTTTGGTGAATTTGTCGAGAAAAAAGAACTTGACCTTGTCTATCCATATGATGAAAATAATCGTTTTCGTGTTAATATTTTTTTTCAAATGGACGGTGTTTCGGCAGTATTTCGTGTTATTCCCGTCAAAATCCCTTCTTTTGAAGAACTCCATCTGCCTGATATCGTCAAAAGTTTTACACAAAGAGAAAGAGGATTAGTGCTAGTTACGGGTGTTACGGGAAGCGGTAAATCAACAACGCTTGCCGCACTGATAAATGAGATAAATCTCACTAAAAAGAAACATATTATTACAATTGAAGACCCTATTGAATTTGTGCATAAAGACAGGAACTGTATAATTAATCAACGTTCTGTCGGACAAGATACACTCTCCTTTGGTTCAGCCCTTCGTGCCGCACTACGGGAGGATCCTGATATTATTTTGGTCGGGGAAATGAGGGATCAAGAAACAATCAACTTGGCACTTCATGCTGCAGATACCGGGCACCTTGTCTTTTCAACACTCCATACGCTAGATGCGAAAGAGACTATTAACCGTATTATCGCCCAGTTTCCCACAGATGAGCAAAACCGTGTACGTCTCTCACTTGCAGGTGTCTTGCAGGGGGTAATATCCCAAAGACTGGTTCCAACTATTGATGGCAAGCGTCGTGTTGCTCTTGAAGTTTTAGTGCGTACTCCGACAATTGAAAAACTGATTATGGAAAATAGAGATTATGAAATTCGTGATGCTATTGAAGCCGGAAAAGAACATTATAAATCACAAAGTTTTGACCAGGCTATTTTAGATTTATATGATGAGGGGATCATTTCTAAAGAACAGGCACTTGAAAATGCAACAAGTGCCTCAGATTTGGAACTGAAAATGAATGGACTGATGAGTGGAAAAGTATCAGATATGGTGGAAGAAAGTATAGAAAAAAATATTAATATTTCTACCGATGATGATGATGTTTTCGATTTAAAGTAAAGTTTAATGCATAAACAGGTATAATTTCAGCCATTTTAAAAAATAAAGGACTTCATATGTTAGAAGGTATAGTTAGAGAGAGTATTGGCAAAAAGGGCACTAAAGCACTTCGCCGTGATGGTTATCTAATTGCGAACATTTACGGAAAAGGGCTTGAAAATATCAATGCTGCGTTTAAAGAAAACGAATATATCCGTACTGCTCGTAATAAAGACACATTGGCATTTCCAGTTTCAATTAATGGAAAAGAGATGAATGTTGTTGTTCAATCATATGAGTCTCACCCGGTTACAGGGAAACTTTTACATGTAGATTTAATGGTAGCACAACCAGGTGTTGTGACTCACTATATGGTTCCTGTTGAGCCTGTAGGTGAAGCTATCGGTGTTAAAAACAAAGGTCTTATAAATGTTTCTAAAAGACGTTTAAGAGTAAAAGCTAAAATAGAAGATTTACCAAAATCAATCGTTATTGATGTAACAGATATGGATGTTGGTGATGCTAAACTTATTCGTGATATTGATGCATCTGAAAATGTTAAATTTACAGATGCTGATCGTGTTGCTGTACTAAGTATTATTAAAGCTAAGTAGTAATTAATATGCTTATAGTTGGGCTAGGGAACCCTGGATCCGACTATGCATATACGCGCCATAATATTGGTTTTATGGTAGTGGATGCATTAATTCACAGATATAATGCCAATAAGCTTTCTTCCTCATCATTTCAGGGTGAACTATATAAATTTCAAAATCATTTTTTATTAAAACCATTAACATATATGAACCTCTCGGGAGAATCTGTTATAAAAGTAAAACAATTTTATAAACTTGAAGATGTTGTTGTAATACATGATGATTTAGACCTGCCTTTTGGCGCATTGCGTTTTAAAAAAGGCGGTGGACATGGTGGACATAACGGTCTAAAATCAATAGACTCTAAAATATCTCGTGAATATATCAGAGTAAGAATGGGTATTGGCAAGCCTGAACATAAAGGTGAAGTGGCATCCTATGTTTTAAGTGAGTTTAATGAACACGAAAAAAATTATCTTGAAAACTGGATAAGCAAGACATGTGATGCTGTAGAATTCTTACTAACACATACTTTGGATGAGACCAGCTCGAAATATTCTCAAAAGGCTGCTTTATGTTAGCCTTTAAATATATATCCCTGCATTATATAAAATATTTGTTTATAATATTAGTAGCTTTAGTTTTATTCGTTGTTGGTTTTGATTATATGGGAAGTGCTGAGGAGTTGTCAAAATCTTCAGCTAACTTGGTTTTAATATATCTTGTCTATAAATCATTTGCGGCAATTGATATATTGCTCCCTGTCTCGCTGGTTTTTGCAATGATATCTACAAAAATATATCTTATTCGTTCCAATGCGCTTGTCTCTTTTTTCTCTTTAGGTTACTCTAGAGTAGATATTTTGCGTCCGTTTGTATTTATTTCTGTAGTAACGATTATACTTTTTATTGCACTTCACTCTTGGTCAAACTTTGCCCGTTCTGAAGAGTTTTCCAGAAATATAAAAAAGAATTCACAATATTTAAGTCCAACAAGAAATCTGTTTTTTGCATATAAAGGAAAATTTGTTTATTTTTCAAAACTGCTTCCATTGCAGGAAAAAGCTAAAAATATTCGTGTTTTTACAGTGAGAAATGAGTCTTTGACAGAGGTCCTGGTAGCCAGAGAAGCCAGGTATATTAATAATTATTGGTTTATTAAACAAGCAGATATTATCAATAAACCAGATGATTTATCGCTTGCATCTCCTGGTATTACTGTAACAAAGGCAAAAGATCTGAAAATTTTAGAAGGTTTCCGTCCGAAAATGCTCGATCAGGTTTATGAAGGTAAGGTTAATTTTACAATTAAAGATGCAATAGATGCTGTTTCTTTATTGGATAAACAAAATATTAATACTGACAATATAAAAGCAGCACTTTACAAAATATTTATTTATCCGTTTTTTGCTCCATGTCTTATAGTTATTATATTTTTCTTTGTTCCTATGAGTGTACGTTTTTTAAATGTTTCCCTTTTTACCTTCGGTGCAATTTTAGCT
>CAZDEM010000169.1:0-4561 GCA_964504315.1 uncultured Sulfurimonas sp. | reverse complement strand
TGTTACATTGCTTATACAAATGAGACAACACACAAAATTATTGAAAGCAATTTTTACAGAGCACCTCTTTTTACAGGTCAAATTGCAGGAAAAAGTCCGAGATACTGCCCCTCTATTGAAGACAAAATAGATAAATTTCCTGATAAAGATAGACACCATCTCTTTTTAGAACCTCAGACTATGGACAATACAGAAATTTATGTCAATGGGATGAGTACATCACTGCCACCTGAAGTGCAGCGAGATATGATTCATTCTGTACAAGGCATGGAGAATGCTAAAATTGTCCGTTACGGATATGCCATAGAATATGATTTTGTAGACCCTCGTGAATTGAAACATTCACTTGAAACCAAAAAAATCAAAGGACTCTATTTAGCCGGTCAGATAAATGGAACAACAGGCTATGAAGAAGCAGCAGCACAAGGTATTATGGCCGGAATCAATGCAGGTTTGGCACTGCAAAATAAAGAACCGCTTGTGCTTCGTCGTGATGAGGCTTACATCGGGGTACTTATTGATGATTTGGTAACAAAAGGAACAAATGAACCTTATAGAATGTTTACATCCCGTGCAGAGTACAGACTGCTGCTGCGTGAAGAATCCGCAGATGTCAGACTTGGACATTATGGGCACGAACTCGGACTTATCTCAGATGAACAGTATGAAAAGATCAAACAAAAAGCACAGCAGATAAAAGAGGGTGCCCAGCTTTTAGAAGATACAAAGTTTACACCAAATAAAGAGTTTAACGCACTGCTTGCATCTATGGATGAACAGCCTCTAAAAGATGTATCAACTGCACAACAGCTGGTCGCACGTAAAACTTTTGATGTAGAAAAAATGATAACAATCGTGCCTGAACTTGACAAATATGATGATTATATAAAAGAAGAAATATTGGTTGAGGGAAAATATGCCCGCTATGTCGATAAGCAGAGTCAAGAGATAGAGCGCATGAAAAAGTATTTGAAAGTAAAAATACCCGAAGGGTTTGATTTTACAGGTGTGAGCGGGCTTTCAAAAGAAGTACAGGAAAAACTGGCCGCATTTTCTCCGCCGACACTCCAAGCTGCGATGAATATTAGTGGAATTACCCCGGCTGCAATAGAGATATTGCATATATATATTAGAATGGCGGCAAAAAAATAATGCGTAGAGAAATGAATATTCCCGGAGCGAAGACTTATTACTATGTGCATACGGGACACAGAATAGGATTGGATAGATTTCGTCGGGCTGCTGCGATATTAAATGCTTTGTCTGATGAAAATATAACACTTTTGACAAGTGATTATCGTATCGCGCAGGCTGCACGTGACTTTGGTATTGAAAAAAGTGTTGGAATTGATGTTGTGCGCAATATCCCTCAAATCGCACAAAACGGCGACAAATTAATTTTTGATTCTGAGGAAGCTAATCCCATTATGCTTGAGGATATGCGGAGTTATTTTTCAAGATTTGTAAGAATCAGTGATAAGCAAGATGATGTAAAAGCAGAAAATGAGTTTGTAATATCTCCCTATTTAGAAGGTGAAGGAATTTGCAAGGCTGTCGCAGTTGCTGATAAGTACTTTACATGTAAAGAAAAAACAGTTGATATTTCTTACTTTTTCGGTGATGATGATTATGAAAAAGATTTAGAAAAACATCTTGATTTTGTAGAAGATTTACATCCGTATTTGCAACTGGGCTTTTATTACTTTTTAGATTATGAAGAAATGTTAAAAACGAAATTCGTTAATTATTTTGAATTTGAAGAGTATGATGCAATGATAATGCAGAGTAAGATTTTAATTACAGCATCTCCTCAAGCGGTGTTAGATTCGTTGGCATCCGGCGGGAAGCCGATTTATATACAAAGAGAAGATTATACACGAGATTTTAATACTTTATTTGAAAATTTAAATATTCCCATCATCTATAATTATGATAAAAATCACATAAGTGTGATAATTGAGGCAATAAATGAACAAAAATATGGAAAAATTGCAAAGAATAGTAACAAAATTGCTAGTTTTATAAAATATAGCTTAAATTTATAAATAATTAAAACTTATTTGGTGTATAATAAGGATTGAAAATTCATAAATGAAGAGAGAGAATATGAAAAATAATGGCCGTAGAGGTTTTATGGGCAAAGCATTCGGTGCTGTTGCCGGCGTAGGTGCTGTAGCTTCATTATACGCGATGAAGAGATCTTGGGATCCTTTACCAAGTGTAAAAGCAGCGGGGTTTACTACTCTTGATATGTCTATATATAAAGAGAATGAACTCGTAGTGGAAAAATGGAGAGGGAAGCCTATTTTTATTTTAAAGCAGTCTAAAGAGATGATTGCATCTTATGATAAGAATATGAGCCAACTCACTGGAAAAACAACTGCAGAGATGGATAAAAAGCGACTTATAAAAGTTGGTGATGATTACTTTTTAATATGTGTCGGTCTTTGTACACACCTTGGATGTATTCCTGGATATAATTCAGATGAGAAGAATTTTTTATGTGCATGTCATGGTGGTATGTATGATGATACTGGTATGGTAACAAAATCTCCACCACCACGTGGACTTGATATTCCTCCATTTAAAATTGATGGTATGAAAGTAGTGTTAGGTGAAACATCACCTGAATATGAGAAAATGCTCGCTGACGGCGTAACACTTAAAGTATAGGTAAAAGGAAAAAAATGGCACATTTTACAAAAGCTACAAGCCTACATGATTGGTTAAATCAACGTCTCGCTGTTGATACACTCAATCGTGTTCTGGCAACGGAATATTGGATCCCTAAAAATATTAACTTTTTATGGGCGATGGGTATGATTCTTGCGATTACATTTGGTATGTTATTGATATCTGGTATCTTTTTACTTATGTATTATCAACCAAATGTAAACTTAGCATTTGACAGTGTGAATTATACTATTATGCAAGAAGTAGGATATGGTTGGTTATGGAGACATGTACATGGTGTAGCTGCATCAGTGGTTTTCTTGGTAATCTATATTCACATGTTTACTGGTATATACTACGGTTCGTACAAAAAAGGCCGTGAGATGATTTGGCTTTCAGGTATGCTTCTTTTTGTTGCATTTTCAGCAGAAGCTTTCTCTGGTTACATGCTTCCATGGGGACAAATGTCTTACTGGGCTGGTATGGTTATTACTAACTTGTTTAGCGGTGGTTCACTGCATGCAGATGGTTTAGTTGAGTGGATTCGTGGGGATTATGTTCCTGCACAAGCATTCTTAAATCGTTTCTTTATGCTTCACGTACTTCTTATTCCTTTAGCAATTATTGGACTTATTGGTTTACACTTTGGTGCACTCCGTATTCCTCACGTTAATAACCAAGATGGCGAAGAAGTTGATTTTGATGTAGAATCTAAAAAATATTTAGCTGGTGATAAAGCAAACTCTAAAGTTATTAGATTTATGAATGACTTCTTAGCAAAAGATATGATGGTTGTTGGAATATTCCTTATTCTTTTCTTCTATCTTGTATTTTATCATTATGATTTCGCGATGGATCCGGTGAACTTTGACCCTGCAAATGGTCTTAAGACGCCTACACATATTTATCCAGAGTGGTATTTCTTATGGTCGTATGAGATTTTACGTCCATTCTCTACTAATGTTGGACTAATAGCATTTGCTTTTGCACAGGTTATTTTCTTCTTCTTGCCATTCTTAGATAGAAGCCCAAATGCAGTTCCTGCTTCACGCCGTGGATTGTTCAAAATTTGGTTCTGGGTAATGTTGATTGATATGATTGTGTTAACGTCAATGGGTAAAGTACCACCAATTCAACCATTTGGTACAATTGGTTTTTATGCAGCGTTAACGTTTATCGGTTTATGGATCGTACTTCCATTTATCACAAAATTTGAAAAAAAGTTATAAGGAGTAGAAAGTGAAAGAATTATTTATATTAGCAATTGTAACTGCATTTACTCTTTTGACTTATTGGTTAGTTGAACCATTCGCACATTCTCAAATGCATAAGCATTACGAGAGTGAAGGTTTTGCATACAAAGATTTACCAGCACTTACTAAAAAAGGTGATGCGGCTCGTGGTAAAGAATTGGTAATGGGAGCTGGTGCTTGTGCTGGTTGTCATGGTATTAAAGTTGAAGGTATGCCAGCACCGATGGATCCTGTAACGGCAGCGCAGTCTTATGGTGTAAATCCACCGGATTTAAGTAATGTAGGTGCTGTGTTTGATCCTAAATTTTTAGCGGCACTTATTAAAAATCCTGCACATGCATTAATGTTGGATCATAAATATAATGAAAAAACCGGAAAAACATTTCCAATGCCACAGTTCTATGGAGCAGGTGGAGACATAGATCAAGAGATAGCAGATATGGTGGCATATTTACAGTCAATTGCAGTACCAGAGGAGAAACTAACACCTAATATGGCTTTTGAAACTGCTTGCGGTAGATGTCATGCTGTTCATTATGAATATAATTTAGGCGGTAAAATTCATCCGGCTTGGACACAAATTGGTGAAAAACCAGCGTTTAAACATAAACAAGATGAGCTAGCATTTGAGATGA
>CAZDEM010000168.1:0-4574 GCA_964504315.1 uncultured Sulfurimonas sp. | reverse complement strand
ACTTTATACCGTATGGATGATCTTGACCAGCAGTGGGGAAAAAAACATTTAAAAATTGTTGAAAATGATGTTGTTGTACTGGGTGATAATAATCAAACGGTTACCAAAATATTTTTAAAGACAAAAAAAGAGAGAGATTGGGTGAAGAAGTTTTTTGGGATTTAATTAGATAGTAAAAAAGGGGTTTCTGTGTTACGACTGAGTTTTTTAGCAATAATTATAATTATTGTCTGGATAGAAGTCCTCCCCTATTTAATACCGAAAAAACCGAAAAAAACTTACAGTGATGAACAGTTACGCGAAATTGCTCTGAGCAGAGGGATGCATCCTATTCCCAAAGATTACGATGTCTTTTTGAAACTTCTTGACTCCAAAGAGAACCCCATTACAAAAGAAAAAGTTACACTTGGCAAAAAACTTTTTTTTGATAAAATTTTCTCTAGCGATAAAACTCTAAGTTGTGCATCCTGCCATCTTTTAAGTAAAAATCCTCATAACAAAAATCAATTTTTACAAAATGTCAGTCATCCGCAAGGAAAAACAGACTGTATGGTCTGTCATATTAAAGATGAAAGCGGGAGTGACAGACTTGCAACAGCTGTTGGAGTGGGAGGCACAACGGCTCCAAATCATTTAAATACACCTACGATTTTAAATTCTGCTTTGGCTAAATACAGAATGTGGGATGGTTCAGTTAAAACTTCAAAAGATGCCATTGCACCCATGATACACGATAAATACAAAATGAACCTCACATCGACAGAGCTAATTAAAAGATTAAAAAACAATACTTTCTATAAACAAGAGTTTGAAAAAATTTTTAAAAATGGTGTGATATTTGAAAATGTCGAAAAAGCATTGGATGCTTATCAAAAAACACTGCTTACAAGAAGTGCTTATGACAGATTTTTAGAAGGTGACAACCAGGCTTTGAGCGAGGAAGCAAAAAGAGGATTTAGAAATTTTATACAGCTTGGTTGCAAGGGTTGTCATACCGGCATAACAGTCGGTGGGCAGACAATACAAAAATTTCCAGTACGTAACTACAACCATATTATTGATGTCACAGGAATTTTCAGCACAGAATACATTGGAAGAGATGTTGCTGCATTTAACTTTAATTTCAAACAATATCATAGGTACCCATTTGAAAATAAAGGTGGATATCTTGGCAAAGATGATACACAACTGTTCCGCGTGCCGATTTTAAGAAATGTTACAAAAACTTCTCCCTATTTTCACAATGGTGCCGTCTTTGAACTGCGTGAGGCTGTACGTATAATGGGAAAATATCAATTAAGTATGGAATTGACGGAAACACAAATAGATGAATTGGTAGCCTTTTTAAAATCACTCGAGGGTGATGTAGTCGAGTATAAGGAATTAAAATGAAAATATTTTTTATAAATCTTGATATGTTTTTTATGTTTATAAGCGGTATTTTATTAATGGATTACTTTAATATAACATGGTCATCTTTCAGAGTTATAGAGTTTTTACATGTATTTGGTTCTATCGCTGTGATTATTTTGTTTGTATTGCCTTTTTTATATAAACATATAGAAGAAAGCATGGTGAAATTCAAGCATAAAAGTTTGAGTGGTCTTTTGTTTGGACTTGTGTTTTTCATCATTATTTTAAGTGGAGTCTATCTCTTTTTGATTGGAAACAGAGGGGGAGATGTTTTTGGTCTTCTCTCTTATTATATTCATCTTTACGGTTCTTTTGTTCTTGTTTTATTATTGGGTTTACATGTAAAAAAATATTTAATTTCAAGATTAGCTGGTGTGGTTGTCTCTGTATCTGTTCTATTTTTTCCGAGTAACTCACATGCAAAGGAGGAAAAACTTACAAATATTGTTTTTGCCGATGGTGTAAAGAGATATCATAATATAGACTGGACTAATTCTGTTACATGTAAAGAGTGCCATCCAAAAATATTTCAACAATGGGCTGATTCTAATCACAGACATCTTGCTGATTCAAATCCCTATTATATGGTGCTTGAGAATTTGGCAGAAATGGACAGAGGTATAGAGTTTAGACAGTGGTGTATGGGATGCCATAATCCAAGTGCTGTAAGTATGCATCAAGAAAGAACAACACATTTTATGAAAGACAATATTATGCCGGATCCTCTTTTTGTCAGCGGGTCGCAAAACCTTATAAATGAATATAAAGAGCATCCAAACAGATTAGAGCAGGGTGTTTCGTGTATAGCCTGCCATAGAATAGTCGATGCAAAACCAAAGGGGAACAGCTCTTATGCACTCAACCTCACAAAAAGAAAGAAATATTTGTTTGAAGACTCTCATTCAAAGGCAGAGGTTTGGATAAGTCATAAATTGATTAATGCCAAGCCGACAGTCCACAAAGAAGAATATATGAAGTCCTTGTATAAAAAAAGTGAATACTGTGCCTCTTGTCATAATGAGTTTTTACCGCATTCGCAAAAAAAAGTAGTCTCTACCTATGAGCAGTGGAAAGCATCTTCATTTAACAAATCAAAAGATCCTAAAAAACATAAAGAGTGCCTTGATTGTCATATGAGTTACATAAAAGATGGAGAGTTTATTGGGCAAAGCGGTACTTCTACAGTGGGCGGCAAGAAAAAAAAGGCAATAAAAACACACTATTTTACCGGAGCAAATCATTTTCTGGCAGGGCTCAAGAGTAAAGAGCATGAGCAGCAGTCTATAGAACTTTTAAAAACATCAGCAGCTTTGGATGTCGCTTTAAAAAACAATCAGCTTTTTGTGGGTGTGAAAAATGTAGGAGCAGGGCATAAACTTCCAACAGGGGCAGCTGACTTTAGAGAGTTGTGGCTTGACATAACAGTAAAAGACAGCAATGGTAAAACTGTATTGAGCAGTGGAAAACTTGATAAACAGGGCGATATAGAAAAAAATTCTATCATTTATAACAAGATTTTTGGCGATAAAAACGGGAAACCGGTAGGCTTGTTTTTTTGGCGGTATGAAAAATTATTAAAAGATACAAGAATACCCGCAGGCAAAAGAGTTGTAGAAAGATTTACACTCCCTGAAAATTTAGAGTACCCATTACATGCAGAGATAAAACTCAACTTTAGAATTTATCCGCAATGGGTAACCAATATAGTCAAGGCGGCATATCCTCAGTTGACTGATCCTCCCGTTATTACAATCAAAGAATTAGGGAAGCAGTTTGATTAAAAGTATAGTTATTATTACTCTTTTAATTTTCTATGCTGATGCTTTTATGGTAGAGAGTTCTTATGAAAAAGCACATACAAAGGCTCTGAAAACAGGAAAATCCCTGGTCGTTTTTTTGACAAAAAAGAATTGTCCGCAGTGCAATGTAGAACTTGCAAAAATAATGCATAATGAAGATATATCGTTAGCTATCAGTAAGCATGCAGTTTTTGTTATAGTAAGGCAAGGACAAAAAGAGAGTTACCCTATAGAAATGTTGTATACAATACAATATCCAGCGCTTTTTATTCTTGATAAAAATGAGTTACTAAAATGCAATGCGTCTGCTGTTAAGTTTGACATTAAACATATTGTTCAATGTCTTTATTCTCATTAGTCTAAAGCTTCAAAAGCTTCCTCAATACTGTTATATTTCTGTGCTATAAAAAGATATACGGCAGCGTTTAGCTGTGCCAGTTTCAGGTACTCATCAGAAGGGTTGTTTAATTGATCGAGTGACTCTTGCAGAGTTATTTTATCCCATGATTTTTTATAGTTGATTCCGTAGTATTGTGGGTCTACTATTATCTCCTCTACATCATCGCCATTTGCAATCCACAAACGGCCTTTACTAAAGAGTTCCGGAGTCCCTTCATTCCCCTGAATAAGTGCAAACCTGTCATATCTGTCTGAGAGAATTTCAACATACTTCTTGACATATGGCTTATGAAATACACCTATAATGGCATAACTGCTGTTGGCAACTTTTGGTAATTTTTCTATAGTGTTAAAACCGCTTCTAAGTCCTAATTTATTTCTTATATCGGTAAGGTTGTGAAGTTTATTGCAGTAGTTTTTTCTGTCAAAATATTTGATGTTTTTATTTAAAGATATATTTTCACATATGTCTTTAATGGTAATACCGTCTTTTGCCGGCTGCTTGTCATCACCCATTATCACCAAATTGAAATCTGTTTTTTCCAGTATTTGTGCAACAAGCGGAAAAATATATGGATTCTTTGCTTTGCCGTCAAACGGGTAGCCGAGTTCTATAGAATTTGGTATATTTTCTTTTTGTGTCTGTTCATCACATGCAGCAATTGCTCCGCGAAACTCTTCTGTTGTCTCCGGCTTCAGCCTCCAGCCAAGTAAAAATGCAGCAATCTGTTCACTCGGTACGCTTTGGTCTAAAACCTGCTGCATCATGTCTTTGCTTTCTTCAAAACTTAAGTCTCTGTTCCCTTTAGGACCGGTGCCGACTGCATGTATATACTTAAAAAAATCCATTTTATACCTTTATAAATTATCTTATAAAGTGTATCAAAATTAAAGAAATATAACTAGTTATTTAGCTCTTTTTCTATTGCTTCGTGTAAATCACTGTCTTTTGGTGAAATATCA
>CAZDEM010000167.1:0-4603 GCA_964504315.1 uncultured Sulfurimonas sp. | reverse complement strand
TTCTTTGTATTGGTAGTTTAAGGTAGTGTTTTTAGATAAGAATTGTTAAGTTGACATTTCAAGAACTGTTTCGACATTTCCAGTTGCAGTGGTGTGAATAATGAAATTTGCATTTTCTCTGCTTCCTTTTTTTTTCTCTGCCATGTTGTATGTCATCATTGCTTGTTTAGCCATTGCTTTAACTTTAACAACACCTCCTTTTCATTTTGCTTTTGCTTTAATTCCAGCCATTTTATTTCCTTAATATTTTATTTGTTAATTATTGAAAATGGGAAGGAATTAACCTTCACATCCACCAAGAGCAACATCTAGAGTTTTCTTAGCTCCGTAAAGCTTACCGTCATTGCCTTGTGCAACGATTGTGATAGTACCAGACTTAGCCATTTTAATTTTAATAGAATATTTATTTACACTATATTTAGTCGGCTCAACTACAAGTACAGCAGCTTCAGGATTTGCATCTTGAAATACTGCTATAGTCTTAACATCTAAATCAGTTGAAAAATCAACAGGAATAGCACCACCATTACTTGCAACATCAGGAGCAGTTAATTTAACCCCTTCCATAACTAAAGTATCTGAACCATACATAGCTTTTATTGCATCATCTACAGTCTTTGCACTCCATACAGCAGGCTTGCTTTTTCTAAAGTCTTCTGCTCTTACGCTTGCAGGTACAACAGCTAAAGCAAGTGCACCTAAAGTCATACTTAAAAATTTTCTTCTTTCCATTTTTTATCCTTTTAAAATTATTTGTTATTGCTGACTATGGGTTAATAACCCAGTCAACTACCGATTTAAATTGTTTGTCAGACAATGATGAGCCACCTTTAGCCGGCATACCTGCATCAGTACCTTTTAAACCATTTTCATACACTTTATCCATACCTTTTGCAGTCAATGTTGCCCATGCAGATTTATCTCCAGGAGCTGGAGCTGCACCTGTGTCGTGACACATTGCACAGTTATCTGCATACGCTTTTTTAACATCAAAGTTAGTATTTTCCTTTTCTTTTGGTAAATCTCTTACTTCAGACAACGGCGGATGGAAGTCACTGATTCCAGCACCTTTAATGAATACCACTTTTGCAGTTGGTTCCTGACAATCTTTCATACATCTAGATGCAGGGTTCTTTACATCATATGTTTGTCCACCAAAATTTTTAGCATTTGCATAAAATTTACGTACATTTTCAGGACCTTGTGGACCAGCTATATTTGGTTCAAAGCCGTCTCTATTTGGCATTTTTATTTTTAAGAATTTTTCACGGTTGAGTACATACTCATCATCAACCTCTACACCGTCTATTTCCATCTCATTTGCATTAAGTATAAAAGCTACTAAGCCATAAACTTCATCATCAGTTAAGCTGTCAGTTAATGGATGTGGCATTGCATCTTTAATATACCACCATAGTGTACTTGCTTGTGGCCAGTATGTTCCAAAAACACGTACCGGACCATCAGTATCTGGTTTAATTCTTTGGTTTGTTAATGTTTTATGTAAATCATATGCATTTCCTTTAGACAATGACGGATAACCACCGCCGCCTGAACCGAAATCACCGTGACACATGACACATTTGGCTTCATAAACCTCTTCACCTTCTTCTGCAGTCCCTTGACCTTCAGGTAAACCAGTACCGTCAGCCATTACATCTGAATCCCATTCATCATACTCTGCTTTTGTCGGAGTACGGCCATACTTAACATCTGCATTATGTGCATTTGTATTTATATAATATGGTCCTGTTTTATCATTTACAACAGGATATTCAACCCCCCCGTCAATAGAAGCTTTTGTCGGTGCACTTGAACTTGCAGGTGAAGCATTTTCCATACATGCTGAAAGCCCTAAAGACAATGCAGCTGCTGCGGAAATTGAAATTAATAATTTTTTATTTAATTTAAACATCATTACGCTTTTCCTTCTATTACTAACTCGCCATTGGCTTTACGCCCTAACTGAGAACGAATTTCAACGTGAGTTATTTTTCCGTCTTTTTCAACTTTCCATGTTTCAACTGCATTTCTATGATACACAGCTTCTACACCAACAACAAGAGTTTCCTGATCAATTGTCGGTTGAATATAACCTGCATCATCTCTAGCGCGAGAAGCAAGAATTAACTCTTGACCCTTCTTGTATGTATGCATATAACTCCAGCGTGTCCAACATTTAGGAAGAACTAAACCTTTGAGTTTAGCTTCAACATAATTTTTCCCGCCGTCAAAAGATAAATCAACACCGGTAATTGTACCCATGCCAGACCATGCAAGACCTTCAATTTCTACAATATCGCCGTCTTCTAAATCACTCCAGTCAATTTCTGGAGATGGAGAAGTAACAGTTGAGTTTACTTCATTTGCATAGAAGTGTTGGATTGCTTTTCCGGTAGGTTTAAGAACTGTATATTTAGAAGTCTCTTCTTTACAGTACCAAGGCTCACTTGCGAAATCTAAACGGCGCAGCCATTTAACACATAAGTTACCTTCCCAGCCCGGAACAAGTAAACGAATAGGATATCCTTGTTCAGGACGCAGTGCTTCACCGTTTTGTCCCCAAACAATCATAGCATCATCCCATACTTTTTCCATTGGAATAGTTCTACCCATTTTTGATGAATCTCCACCTTCGGCAAGCATCCATAAGGCTTCTTTTTTTACGCCTAAGTCTTTGAGAATATCTTTGATGTAAACACCGGTCCATTCAGCACAAGACATAAAACCTTTTGCAAATTGTAAAGAGTTATATTGTGGACCTCTCCATTCTTGCCCGCCGTTTGCCGGACACTCAATGAAGTGTGTACGAGTAACACTCGGGTAACGCTTGAGCTGTTTCATTGTAAGCACAAGAGGTTTCTCAACCAAACCTGTAATCATAAGTCTGTGCTCATTCGGATCAATGTGTGCTACACCACCATGACAGCGACTAAAAAACAGTCCGTTTGGTGTGATGATTCCGCTTGATTCTTGAATAGGAGTAACTGCTATAGATGCTCTGAAGTTACCAGAAGCAAGAAGCTTTGTGTATCTTCTAGTTACATTATGCTCATACTTTGATGGCATTCCATAAAGATTTTTAGTTACAGGGTCGCCCCATTTTGTTCCCCACGGTGTAGGGTGTAAAATGGCAGGATCACCCGCTTCCTCTGATGCCAGTAGAGATGTTCCAGCAAGTGCAGTTACAGATAATGCAGCTGTTTTTCTGAAAAAGTCTCTTCTGCCAATACTTGTGTTTTCTGCATCATTCGCTGCAGAATCCAAGTCTTGTTGAGATTTTTTTATATCCACAATGTTCTCCTTTGTAAATTGTCGTTTCTTTAGTTTTAATATTTTACCAGTCTTTACTAATACAAGTTATTATTAAATTGTATTATGCCATTTTATGCTTAATTACAAATATATAGCAAAGGTTATTATACAAAAAAATGAGATAAAAATGTGATATTGTCTCCTAAAATAAGCGAATTGGTTACTTATTGAAACACTATTTATTTATAACTATAAGTAATATTTCTTTAAGTAATTCTTTAAATAATCTAGGCTTATTTTATTTGAAAAAATTATTTTTCTACAATTCCTAGAATAAGATAAACATTATTTTTTTTGTCAAAAAGGAAAGGGATTTTAAAACCTTGATGATCCACATCTCTAATATTTTCATCATCAAAATAGATAGATTTTTTATATTTTTGTGCTTTTGTCGGTATATTTATAATAACAGTGTCTAAATACATCTTAAAATTCTTTGTAGCGGAAAAATCTTCCTGTGCAAACTTTTTTAAAATTTGCTTTAGCTGATTTTCGAACACATCGGTACATAACATTTGCATTATTTTGCCTGTGCCTCTAGCCATTTTGCAAGCTCTTGTGTACATGGATAGAACTCTTTAACAGAGTTCTTCTCCTTTTTGTACTGCTCTAAAGCCTTTTGCATTGCTTTTTTTGCATCTTCATTAATGTTTTGCATTGTTTCTTTACTCGTCATCATCTTCTTGAGTTTTTGGCGTATTTCCGTAAATAGTGTCTACATCTTCTGAGAGTGAAGTAATATCATCAATGGCATCTTCATATGCTTCTACTTTTTCATCACAATCATCAGTTGCTTCTGCATTAGCTGTTGCTTCATGTAAAGAGTCTTCTATCATATATGATTTAAAAGGCATACCGTAGTTATAGACTATTTCTCCACCATGTTTTCCTTGCAGGAATGTTGTGGCAGTTGCTCCAAGTAATAGAAGTATGGCAATCACTTCAAGAGAGAATTTTTTTAGTTTACATCCAGCCATCTGAATAAGGGCTATAATACCCATAGCAATTGCAAGATACAAGCCGAGTTCTTTATGCTCTTTGAGTTCATGCTGACCGGCTTCGCTGAGATAATCAAATATTTGCGGACCGGCTTGACTCCCCGTGTACCAAACAGCAATCATTGCTAACGCTGCAACCAATGTTGCTCTTGCAGAAATTTTTGACATTATTTGTGTTCGTGAATATAAATATGCAAGTCCAAAGACAGAGGCAACGAGAGGTAAGACCATAGCAAAGTGTACGGTAGCTGGGTGTAGCATCATAATAAATCCTTTTATGTATTTAAGTT
>CAZDEM010000166.1:0-4611 GCA_964504315.1 uncultured Sulfurimonas sp. | reverse complement strand
TTGTTAGAAGAATTATTTTTTTGGAACGACGTACATATTGTAGTAACGCCCTTCAAATTTTGGTGGTTTTTCCATAACAGCTATGTCTTCAACCATAGGCCATACTTGCATAAGAACCTCTTTTGCAGCCTCTGGATGAGCCATTTCACGACCTCGTAAAAATACTCTAAATTTAACATGAAAACCTTTTTCAAGAAATTCTCTTGCATGTTTTACTTTGTAAGCTATATCATTTTCTGCAATTTTTACAGAAAGTTTAATCTCTTTTACAACGATTTTAACCTGATTTTTACGTTGTTCTTTTAACTTTTTCTCTTCTTGGTATTTAAACTTACCATAATCCATGATTTTCGCAACAGGCGGTTTAGCATTTGGGGCAATTAATACAAGGTCTAAACCCATTTCATTTGCTTTTGTCATTGCTTCATCAGTAGAGACGACACCTAAAGGCTCACCTCCATCTACATTACATCTCACCTCTGGAACACGGATGTCATCATTCATGATAACGCGGTCTTTGTTTTTACTCAAAAATTTACCTCATTTATTTTAGTTTGTATAAGCTTTAAGAATTCATCTTCGCTTAAATTGTACTGCTCTCTAGTTCGTCTGTCACGAATGGCTACAGTTTTATTTGCTATCTCTTCGTCTCCAATGACTACTATCATAGGGACACGGGTTTTTTCTGCAGTTCTTATTCTTTTGTTTAAAGAATCATTCTTCGCATAGATTTCACTATCGGCATTAATATCGATAAGTTTATCTGATAAAAGCTTAGCATATTCTTTATGTGTTTCTGCAACTGGAACTATTGCGACCTGCGTCGGTGCAACAAACATTGGAAATTCCCCTGCATAATGCTCAGTCAAAATCCCTATAAAACGCTCGAATGAGCCTAAAATGGCACGGTGAATCATTACCGGCTGAATTTTATCATTTTCTTCACCGTTATACTCTAACTTAAATCTCTCAGGTAAATTAAAATCTAACTGAACTGTTCCGCATTGCCACTCACGTCCGATAGCATCCGTGATTTTAATGTCGATTTTAGGACCGTAAAATGCTCCACCACCCTCGTCTATCTCATATGCCAGTTCATTTTTGTCCATTGCGTTCTTCAGTGCCTGTGTAGAAATTTCCCACACCTCATCACTACCGACAGCTTTTTCAGGTTTAGTAGAAATCATCATTTTATAATCAAATTCAAAAGTTGACATGATTTTATCCACAAAATCAACTACTTCAATAATCTGCTCTTCAATCTGGTCTGCACGACAAAAAATATGAGCATCATCCTGAGTAAATTCACGAACACGGAAAAGTCCGTGCAAAGCACCGCTTGCTTCGTGGCGGTGAACAACACCATATTCAAAATATTTAATCGGCAAATCTCTATAAGAGTGAAGTTCATCTTCATATACTTTTATATGACCGACACAGTTCATAGGTTTTACACCAAATTCCAGCTCATCAATATGTGTAAAGTACATATTTTCACCGTAATTCTGATAGTGTCCTGATGTCATCCATAAATCTGAACGTAACATTTCCGGACCACGCACAGGCTCATATCCGCGTTTTCTATGTGCTTTAAACAGAAGTGATTCTAATCTTGCCCGTAAACGTCCGCCGGCCGGAAGCCAGATAGGAAAACCGGCACCCACTTCTTCACGGAAAGTAAAAAGTTTCATTTCATTTCCAAGTTTACGGTGGTCACGCTTTTCAGCTTCTGCCAACTGCTGCATATGTGCTTTTAAAGACTCTTTATCTGCAAAGGCTATACCGTATATACGAGTCAGCATTTCATTTTTAGAATCGCCGCCAAGATATGCACCGGAGATTTTTGTCAGTTTAAAGTAACGAATCAAGCCGATATTTGGAAGATGCGGTCCACGACAAAGGTCTTCAAAATCACCCTGCTTATAAATACTTACAGTGTCACTTGGAATTCTTTTCATAACTTCAAGTTTGAGATGATCATCTTTAAACTTTTCTTTTGCCTCATCCATAGTAATTTCATACTTTTCTATTGGGTACTTTTTCTTTGCAAAAGAGAGCATTTGTTTCTCTATTTTCTTTAAATCACCTTCACCGATTTCAGCAGATGTTTTAAAATCATAGTAAAAGCCCTCTTTCACAACAGGTCCTACATAAAATTCAGCATCGGGATACAATGACTTAATAGCTTGAGCCATCAAGTGTGCCGTTGAATGGCGTAAAACTTCCAAAGCTTCAGGAGAGTTGTCAAGATGAATCTGCTCTCCTTCAAAACCAAGCTCTTTTGCTGTTTGCGTATCAATAATTTCGCCGTCTTTTTTTATAGCAATTTCATTCAAAATATATTTTCCTTCTTATAATTCTGTTTTTAATACGGCACCGTTTGATGCATTAGATACTAAAAGCTGGTAACGTTTGAGCCATTTAGATTTTACTTCATTTTTGTACGGTACATAATGATCTTTTCTTCTTGCCAACTCTTCGCCGTCTACATTTAATTGTAAAATGTGTTTGTCAACATCAAGCTCTATCTCATCACCGTCTTCTATTAAAGCGATCAATCCACCTTCTGCTGCTTCTGGAGAAACATGGCCGATTGAAGCACCTTTTGTAGCCCCTGAAAAACGACCGTCTGTAATAAGCGCAACACTCTCACCGAGTCCCATACCTTGAATAAGTGCCGTAGGTGCAAGCATCTCTTGCATACCTGGACCACCTTTAGGCCCTTCATAACGGATTACTACAATATTACCAGGTTTTACTTTATGCGCCATTATTCCGGCAATCGCTTCTGGCTGAGAATTAAAACAAATAGCAGTCCCTTTAAAGTGACGCATAGAGTCAACTATACCTGCAGCTTTAATAACTGCGCCCTCTGTTGCAAGATTTCCAAAAAGAATTGAAAGTCCGCCGACAGGTGAAAAAGCATGTGCATTTGTATGAATAATTGACGTATCTTTAATCTCAGCGTCTTTAATTCTCTCACCAATAGTCTCACCGGTAACAGTCAAGGCATCAAGCTGTAAAACATCATTGCCTCTGTTGGAAACTTCTTTCATTACAGCATTTACTCCACCTGCATCATCAATATCTTTCATATGAACAGTTGTTAATGATGGAGAAATTTTTGCTATATGAGCAACTTTTTCAGCAATAGCATTGATATTTTCTATTTTAAAATCAACATCTGCTTCTTTTGCAATAGCAAGCATATGCAACACGGTATTTGAGCTTCCACCCATTGCCATATCTACTGTAAATGCATTGTGTACTGCTTTTTCATTTAAAATATTTTTGAAGTTATATTTTTCGTTATTTTCCATTTTTGCAAGCTCAACAATGCGTTTTGCCGCTTTTTTTACCATCGCAATTCGCTCAGGAGTCATGGCAAGAACAGTTCCGTTACCAGGAAGTGCTATACCCATCGCTTCACAAAGAGTGTTCATAGAGTTTGCTGTAAACATACCCGAACAGCTTCCGCCTGACGGGCAAGCTTCACACTCTATTTCATGTAGTTCTTCCTCTGTCATTTTTCCGTCATTAAACTGCCCAACCGCTTCAAATGCAGTAGAGAGGTCAATAGGAGTACCGTCTTTTTTATGACCGGCAGGCATAGGACCGCCTGAAACAAAAATGGTAGGAACATTTACACGAAGTGCACCCATAATCATACCCGGAACAATTTTGTCACAGTTAGGAATACAAATCATTGCATCAAGCTTATGCGCGTTCATCACTGTCTCAATAGAATCAGCAATTATCTCACGTGATGGAAGTGAATACAACATACCGTCATGCCCCATTGCAATCCCGTCATCAACACCTATAGTGTTAAATACAAAAGGAACACCGCCCGCTTCACGGATAGCTTCTTTTACTATTTCACCATATTCATGAAGAAAAAAGTGTCCTGGAATAATGTCAATATAAGAGTTCGCAATTCCAATAAACGGCTTATCAAAGTCTTCATCTTTAAGACCGGTAGCACGCAACAATGAACGGTGTGGAGCTTTATCAAAGCCCTTTTTGATTATATCACTTCTCATGTGGTAATTCCTATAATAGTAGTTTTCTAATTAAATTATAAATGCGATTATAGCACTTTTTTACTATTTTTACCTAAAAACTCTTTACAAAGAAAAAAAAACAAGCTATAATTCCGGCTCACTTACAAATTGTAAGAGAAATATGCGGGAATAGCTCAGTGGTAGAGCACAACCTTGCCAAGGTTGGGGTCGCGAGTTCGAACCTCGTTTCCCGCTCCATTTATACATAATTTAAGATTGTTAAACTGTGATACACTCACGATGATGCCCGGGTGGCGAAATTGGTAGACGCAGGGGACTTAAAATCCCCCGGTAGCAATACTGTGCCGGTTCGAGTCCGGCCCCGGGCACCACTGATAATTAACTGAAACTGGTGCCATCGCCAAGTGGTAAGGCCGCAGCCTGCAAAGCTGCTATCCCCAGTTCAAATCTGGGTGGCACCTCCAGTTTTTATAATCAACCTTTTTAACTACAAACGTGGATCTTTGGCAGAGTTGGTCGAATGCACCGGTCTTGAAAACCGGCGAGGGTCATACCTCCCAGGGTTCGAATCCCTGAGGGTCCACCA
>CAZDEM010000165.1:0-4641 GCA_964504315.1 uncultured Sulfurimonas sp. | reverse complement strand
GTTTAAATCAGGTTTAGGAGTTTTGTTTGTTGAAGCTGGAAGCATAGGCATCATCATATGCGGTTTTTTACCTGTTAATGAACCTAAGAATGCTTCAATAGAATCAGCTTGCTTATCAGAGATTTTTGTTCCAAGTTGAATACGCCCCATCTCTTTGATAGCATCTTTTAAGTTCCAAATCATACCATTATGAAAGTAGGGTGCTGTCTCAGTAATATTTCTCAATGTTGGAACTTTTACCATACCATTTTTATCACCTTTAAAGTCACCTGTACTCATATATTTGTAAGTAGCTGTAACATTAAATGCATTCATCTCTCCACCAAGTGCAACACCATTATGACACGATGCACATCCAACTTGTATGAAAGTTTTTAAGCCTTCTTTTTGTTTTGGAGTCATTGCCTGGCTGTAACCATTTAAAAAAGCATCATAAGGAGCCGGAGTTACTAAAGTTCTCTCAAAATTACCAATGGTATCTGTAATTTTTTCAAATGTAATTTTAACATTATCACCATAAGCTTTTTTAAACTCTTTTACATACTCAGGCATAGATTTTACAACTTTTTCTATATGCTCTTTTGTTGCTGCCATTTCCGGGTGAGCAAGTGTCGGTCCCTGAGCTTGAGCTTCTAAATCTTTTGCGCGGCCATCCCAAAACTGAGAAGAGAAAAATACGGCATTATAAACAGTCGGTGCATTTAAGTGGTGAGGATTGTGTCTCCACATATGACCTGTTGATGGTCCTACACCGTCATCTCCGCCTTCCATTAAATTATGACAGAAGTTACAAGAAATAAGTCCACTTTTTGAAAGACGCGGATCCATATAAAGTTTTTCACCAAGTTTTACTTTTTCTTTTGTGATAGGGTTTTTCGGGTTGTCTATCAGTTTTAAAAGTTCTGTTTGTGAACTTGGAATTGGTGCAAGTCCTGCATTTTTTGCATCTTGAACTAATGAACCAGCCATTAATGAAGCAGCGGTTAATGTTATAGCTACGATTTTTTTCATTTTATTTTCCTTCTTAATATTATAGAAGAAGTATAACAGAATAAATCTTAAAGGAAAATAATTATCCTTTATTGAGTTTTAGCTTTTCTGATTTTTCGGAAGCAAGGTTTCAACCTTGCCTGTGCGTCTTGTTATCTATTAAGTCAAGTGCAGATTGTACGGCATTGATATAACTCAAAGTTTTTGCCTGACCTTTGTAAGCGATGTCAAAAGCAGTCCCATGATCAACTGATGTACGTACAATAGGCAAATTGAGTGAGATATTAACACTCTCATCAAAATAAAGTGCCTTGAGCGGTGCAAGTCCCTGATCATGATACATCGCTACAAAATAGTTGTAGTTATTGCGACAATAGGGTGCGAAGGCAACATCAGGCACGATTGGACCTACAAATTGCTCAAACCCTATTTTTTTATTAGCACTTTTTATTGCTTTGGTAATAATAAGTTCTTCTTGACCCAAAACACCGTTGTCCCCGGCATGCGGATTGAGACCGAGCACTGCTATAGGAGCTTTAGGAATTGAGTTATGCATATCCAAAAAGAACTGTTTGAGTTTTTTGTATTTGATATTTTTTGCAACATCTTTGAGCGGAATGTGTTCTGTAAAAAGAGCCACGTACATTTTTTGACAGCCCAGCATCATAATGGCTTCTTTATTAAAATGTTGACGCAGCAGGTCTGTATGTCCTTTAAATTCAAGTCCTGCCTTCATCCAGGCTTCTTTGTGTATAGGCATGGTGACGACTGCTTGCGCTTTTTTTTCTTCACACAAATGCACCGCAGCCATAAAAGATTCATAAGCATACAAACCGCTTGCGGTATCTACTTTTCCTGGTTGAATATCAAATTCTCCCTCAACTTCACAAAGCACAAAATCATCAGGAATTGTTACATGTAAGCGCGTAGAGGCTTTTTGTAACATAGTTCTGTTTATACAGTAAATCGGATGACAAATTTTGGAAATCTTTTCATGTGCTTTGAGTGCTATTTCAATGCCGACACCGTTTAAATCACCGATACTAACAGCTATTACGGGCTTGTTCATCGAGTTGTTAACCTTTTCATCTCTTTTATAGCTTCACTTAAACCTGTAAAAACACTGCGGGCAATAATGCTTTGTCCGATGTTTAACTCTGTTATTTCTTGGATTTGCATCATTTCATGCACATTATGATAGTTAAGCCCATGACCTGCTGCTACTTCTAGTCCGAGTTTATCGGCATGTCTTGCAGAAAGTTTTAGCTGTTCTATTGCGCTCTCAAGCCTGTCGCTAAGTTCATAACGCTCAAACTCCAACTCTTTTACAGAATGATTTGATTTTGGCAAAGAGGAATTGAGCATCGCAAAAAGATTTGCAAAAAGACCGGTATGCAGCTCAACCATCTCGGCTCCGAGTTTTTTTGACTGCTCCATCGCTTCAATGCTCGGATCAACAAACAAAGAGACGGGGATAATACTGTCATGAAGTTGTTCAATTGCATAAGCTATTTCGTTCTCATAAGAAAAGACATTAAGTCCGCCTTCCGTGGTGACTTCTTCTCTTTTTTCTGGAACCAAAGTGGCACGATGAGGCTTCACTCTACTGACAATGTCTAATATATTTTTATTGATGGAACACTCAAGATTTACGGGCAGTTTTGAAAACTGTAAAATATTTTTTACATCAATATCCTGAATGTGTCTTCTGTCTTCTCGTAAATGTATGGTAATTTGTTCGGCTCCACTCTCACATGCAACATAAAGTGCCTGTAAAATGTCAGGGTCATTTACCTGTCTTGCTTCTCTTAAAACTGCTACGTGGTCTATATTAACGCCAAGTTTCATTGGTTTCATGATTTTTTCTCTTTTGCTGATTTATAAAATTTAAGATATTTTTCTTCTAAGTTCTCATAACTTACAATATTGCCGACATGCACTTCTACTGTGTAGGGCTCTTTATACGGAGCATTTTTAAACACTTGTTCAAGTTTATCATTGATAAAAACGGGAACAATATCAAGATTATTGGCTTTGGCAATTTTTTCGGCTCCGCTTTGAAACTTTTTGATGCCTTGTGCGCTATATCTTTCACCTTCTGGAAAAATATATATATTCATATCATCCACTTTTGCAAGCGTCCTTTTGATTGTTTTAAAAAATCTCACCAATCCTTTTTTATTTTCCAAGTCAACCGGAATACATCCGCTGTATTGAAAAAACTTTCCATATATCGGATCATCAAAGAGTTCCTGTTTTGCTATCCATGCACCGCTTTTGTTGTTTTTTGAAAAAATATTTTCCATAACGAGAATATCAAGCAGAGAACGGTGATTAATTGCATATAAAATTTTATCTTTTTTTGGAAGTTCACCTATAAGTTTGACCTTAATATTTAAAAAGTCCAAGACCTGATTTGAATACTCTTGACGTGCTTTTGAAAGTTCTTGATAGGCATATTTTTGAGTAATAAACGGATGAAAATAAGTTTGTTTGAAAATTTTTATATATTTATATCCGAGCTCTATCATAAATATATATTTTCCTAAATCTTTTAGCATATAACCCTCTTTTATAAAAAGAAAATTATAGCTAAAAATATGTAACTATTTTCTAACACTTTTAGGCATTATTTTTTTTCAGTGTCATTTCTGTTTCCATCAATTTAATTTCATCATTGGCCAAGATTCGTATTTCATCATCTGCTTTAAGTTTTTTCTTGGCAATTTTATTGGGGTAATCAAAATGATTTAAAATATGCTTGATAGTGTTTATACGAGCTTTTTTCTTGTCATCAGAACGAATAATCGTCCAAGGAGCATATTCTGTGTGCGATGCAAGCAGCATAGAGTATTTTGCTATAGTATATTTGTCCCATAAATCCTGGGATTTTTCATCTACCGGTGAGAGTTTATATTGTTTAAGCGGGTCTGTTTTTCGTTTTTCAAAGCGTTTTTCTTGTTCTTTTTTTGAAACAGAAAAGTAAAATTTGAAAATTTTAATATTGGAATTTATCAGCATCCTTTCAAATTCAGGAACCTCATGTAAAAACTCTTTGTGCTCTTCTTGCGTACAAAACCCCATCACCGGTTCTACTCCTGCACGGTTGTAATAGCTTCTATCAAAAAGAACTATTTCTCCGGCTGAAGGGAGATGCTGGACATACCTTTGAAAGTACCACTGTGTTGTCTCTTTGTCACTCGGTTTATCAAGAGCGACAACTCTCGCACCACGAGGATTGAGATGTTCGGTAATACGCTTTATCGTACCGCCTTTACCTGCGGCATCACGACCCTCAAAAATCATCAGTACTTTTTGTCCTGTCTCTTTGACATAGTTTTGCATTTTTAACAGTTCTATTTGTAAATCTTTAAGTTCACTCTCATAGCGCAGAACTTCATCTTTTACCCAGACGGCAACACGTTTTTTGTGCGGATCTTTTTCTCTTTTGTCTTGAACATTCTTTTTATTTGTTTTATTTTTTCTGCGTTCATCATGCACAATATCTTCTAAATTGGCACCGTCTTTCATTTCATCATCAAGTATGTCTCTTTCATGTCCCATATTTGTATCCTTTTTTTTATTATAAATCAAATTATATTAATATCAGTTTTACCTTAACATATATATTGTTATAATAATGCAATAAGG
>CAZDEM010000164.1:0-4671 GCA_964504315.1 uncultured Sulfurimonas sp. | reverse complement strand
GTGGTAGAAGAGGTAAAACATAATAATGATTCGGTTCATTCGCATAAAATAAGAGCAAAACTTCAAATCGGCGATATAAAAGGTGCCAATGAATTCCTTGGACATAATTATACTATAGTCGGAACAAGAGTCGACGGACAGGGGCTTGGCACAAAAGAGCTCTTTGCCACAATCAACTTACGTGTAAAGGACTTTTTACTCCCAAAAGAGGGTGTGTATGCAACACTGACACGAATTGATGATGAAGAACATTATCATCCTTCAGTCAGTTTTATAGGACATCGTATAACGACAGACGGCACTTTTGCGGTAGAGACACATATCCTTGACGGAGAGGTTACATGTAAAGACAAAGCCGAGATAAGCTTTGTGGACTTTATAAGAAACAATGAAAAATTTGATTCAATCGAGAAGCTCAAAGAAGCTATTAAAAAAGATATAGCAAAAGCTAGCAAAGAACTTCGGTTCTTACAACTTTAAGGAAAAACTTGAACAGAGAATATTTAGAAAACAAAAACACAATACATTTTAAATTTGAACAAAACAAAGAAGATTTTATCGTAGATGAAATCCCGCTTTCATTTAAAGGAAACGGCAATTTTGCCATTTTACATGTAAAGAAGGTAGAGCTTACGACATGGGATATGATAGCGGCGTTTGCCGAATTTTTAAATATTTCGGCGGAAAAAATAGGGTATGCGGGGCTTAAAGATAAACACGCAACGACTACGCAGTATATATCTGTTGAAGCGAAGTATGAAAAACAGCTCAAAAAATTCAAACATCCGCAGATAAAGATACTGGCTGCCACAAGACATACGCACTCTATACGAATGGGTGATTTGGCGGGGAACCGTTTTAGTATCAATCTCTTCGGTGTTTCACAGATAGAAGCGGGACAGATCGAAAAACTTGCAAGAAAAAGTGAAAAAAACGGACTGCCGAACTATTTTGGATATCAAAGATTCGGACGTGATGAAGATTCTATAGAACAAGCACGTGCAATGATTGCGGGTGACTTGCATGTAAACGATGCAAAGCTTAAAAAGTTTCTTATTTCAATCTATCAGAGTCTCTATTTTAACAACTGGCTTAAAGAGCGAGTGCTACTGAGTAGAGAAAAAAATGATGGAAAGTTTATGCTTTTAGAGGGGGATGTCTATCTCTCAAATGAAGACAAACTCTTTACTCCAAAGAAGATGCCTCAAAAAGATTTTGAAGCGCACAAAGTAGTGCCTACAGGACTTTTACCCGGACGAGACGTTTATCGTGCCAGAGATGAAGCAAGAGAGATTGAAGCAAAATACGATGATGAGTTTTTGTATGACAAAGGGCTGCGCAGAGCGGCTTTGGTTTATCCTAAAGATATAAAGTTTGCGTATAAAAATCATTTTGATATTTTAAATATTGCTTTTACTCTGCCAAAAGGTTCATATGCAACGGTCTTTTTAGAAAATATTGCCAACAAGAACTTTAAAGCCAAAGTGGTAAAGCAAAAAAGCGGTAGGTTGTAAGACCTACCACTCTTCCTCTTCTTCATTTATATCTGAATCATCATAAGGGTCCATATGGGTTAAAATATGGACTTTTTTATCTTTTGGAAAAAGAGTTTTGATTTTTGCTTCTATTTTATCGGCAACTAGGTGAGCGTCATATAAAGAGATACTGACATTAAAGACTAAATGATAGGAGATGAAAATGTGTGAACCGGATTCTCGTGTTTGCAGATAATGATAAGCGGTAATTTCCGGTTCACTTTTCAAAATAGCTTCTATTTTTTGTACATCTTCTTTTGCAAGTGCAACATCAAGAAGCATCAAAACACCCTCTTTTACAATTGGGATAGCAGAATAAATCATATAAAATGCAATAGCAATACCTAAAATCGGGTCAATTAATTGTTCTCCCGTATACTCAATGGCAACAAGTGCGAAAAGAACTGCACCGTTTGAAAAAATATCTGTTTTATAGTGAAGTGCATCGGCACGAATGACCATATTTTTTGTCTTTTTTGCTACATAATTAAGAAATACAACTAAAAAACCGGTAATTATAAAAGAAGCAACCATAACATAAATACTTGCACCCATATATTCCATAGGTGCCGGATGCGTAATTTTTGATATAGCTTCATAGAGAATAAAGAGTGCCGAAAACGAGATAATCGTTCCCTCAATTACAGCTGCAAGCGGTTCAAGTTTGCTACGGCCAAAATGAAACTGCTCATCGGGGTGCTTTTCTGCGTTATGCAGGGCAAAGTAGTTAAACATAGAAACAGTCAAATCAAGCAGAGAATCAATAGCTGATGCCAATACAGCGATAGAGCCGCTTAAAATACCCACTGTTAACTTCAGTAAAACAAGGACAGCTGCTACACTGCTTGAGGCAACAGTCGCTTTTTTCTCTAATCGCATAAAAACCCTTTTTTAGATACAATTATATTCAAATTTATATATAAAAAGCATAAAATGAACTTAGAAGAATTAAGAAAAGAACGACAAAAGTGGATGACATGGAAAAATATAGCACCGCTCAGAGAAGCAATACAAAGGCTTGAAGATGTTACATCTAATGTGACTCTTGGTGATGTTGTGAAAATATCGGGTGATTTTGATGAAAAAAAGATTTATGAAACAGCAAAAATGCTGATGCCTTGGCGAAAAGGACCGTTTCAAGTCGGAAAGACTTTCATAGATGCAGAATGGAAAAGTTTTATAAAATATAATCTGCTTAGACCCTATTTTGATTTAAAAGATAAAAGAGTTGCCGATATAGGATGTAACAATGGTTACTATATGTTTCGTATGCAGGAAGACAAGCCGAAATTAATGGTAGGATTTGATCCGTCACCACTGTATAAAACACAATTTGATTTTATAAATCATTTTGTTAAAAGTAATATTGTATATGAACTATTGGGTGTAGAGCATTTGGAATTTTACGAAGAGAAATTTGATACTATTTTTTGTCTGGGTGTTTTATATCATAGAAGTGATCCTGTTGCCATGTTAAAATCTCTATATAAGGGCTTGGATAAAAAAGGCGAGGTTGTTTTAGATACATTTTATATAGACGGTGAGGATGAAACGGCATTATGTCCTGAGTCTTCCTATTCTAAAATACCAAATATTTATTTTGTGCCGACGATAAAAGCATTGAAAAATTGGTGTTTACGCGCAGGATTTAATGATTTTGAAGTATTGTGTACTTCTGTGACAGATGCCAATGAACAGCGTAAAACAGATTGGATAGAGGGACAGTCGTTAGAAGATTTTCTAGATCCTGATGACAGCAGTAAAACAGTGGAAGGCTACCCGGCACCCCAAAGAGTGTATGTAAGATTGATAAAGGATAAAAAATAATGGAAAATGAACAAGTTGAAGATGAATTAAAACTTGATGAGTATCAAAATGCAGAAAATCAGGTTATGATTAAAACGCATGAAAAAATAAACCAAAATCTTTGCGGGGAAATTATAAAGATGGAAGAGGGCTATGTGGAACTCAGTTTGACAACAATTGCTGAAATGCTTGCTGATGATGTAGGGTTGATTCATGGCGGTTTTATTTTCGGCTCTGCCGATTATGCGGCTATGCTCGCTGTTAATGAGCGTAATGTTGTTCTTGTTGCTAGTGATTGTCAGTTTCTTTCACCTGTGAAGCTCCATGATGTTGTGGAATTTGTGGCCAGAGTAAGACATAAAGAAGGACGAAAAAGAAATGTCCATGTTCAAGCTTTTGTACTTGATATAAAAGTTTTCGAGGGAGAGTTTAAAACTGTTATAACAGAAAAACATGTCTTGAAATTAAAACTTTTAGAAGATGAAGAGAACAACAGCGGAACAAAAAAATAGCAAAGAGAGTTCTTTGTTATTTTTTCGCAGTGAGTAAAAATACTCCAAAATCTTTATGAGGTTTATTGATAGTGTTTATATTTTGTACTTTTACATCTTTAAAACCGTGCTTTTGTACGATTTGAGCCAAATTCTGTGCTTCAAATCCAAAATGATGTACGCCAGTGTTGTCTGAGTGAAAGCTTCCGTCTTCACTCTCCAAATCAGCGATAGCTATAAATCCGTTTGTTTTAATATTGTTATAAATAGTTTTGAAAAAAGCATCTAAACTTTCTACATGGTGCAGTGTCATAGAACTGATAAGCCCGTCAAATTGTTGTTGAAGAGGCTCTTTTATAATATCTTGATGATACGTTTTTATTTCCAGTTCGGGCGTATTTTTTTCTTCAAGTTTTTCCAGCATTTTTGCAGAGGTGTCAATGCCGTACACCTGTTTGACTTTCGGCGCGATGCTAAAACCGAGCAGTCCCGTACCGACACCGAAATCTAAAATTTCCATATCTTTACTCAGCTGTATCTCTTTTTCTATGGCATCTGCAATTATTTTTGCTCCATTGACGCGTATGTCACCGCTGTCCCAGTTCTGTGCTTTGTCTTTAAAGTGGTCTTGCATCTGTTTGTCCTTTATAGTTGATTTATCCAGTAATCTGCATACTGCTGTTCTTGTTGTATTGTTGTGTTTTCACCATGACCCGGATAGATAGTTTTATCATAAGCAATTTGTTTAACTTTTTGTAAAGATTTTTTCATATCTTTCGGGCTGGATTATGGAAAATCTGTTCTTCCAATACTGTGGTTAAAAATAAAATACACTCTTA
>CAZDEM010000163.1:0-4678 GCA_964504315.1 uncultured Sulfurimonas sp. | reverse complement strand
AGAAAAAAGGGTTGTTAGGAACATTTGTTGATGCATTTAGCAGCTTTGTTTTAGGCGATAACAGAAGCACTACCTATGATGGGCAAATTGACAATCTGCTCAAAGATAACAACTGGGAAGTAGTAGAGTATAAAGAGAAAGTACATAAAGGTTTGATCTTGCATCTTAAAAAAATAAATATGACTGATATAAATGCATCAACACCGGGCACAACAACAGAGTTTAAAATTATGAAAATGACAAGAGGACACTAAAAAATGATAATTGCTTATGTATCAAAAGTGGATAAAGAGTGTTACAACGATTTAAAAGATGAGTTTACCGATGTTAAAAATTTCAATTCTATTAACGACTTTATCAGCTTTTATGCGGCAAGTAAAAATCGTGATGTTGTTCTGCTTTATAGAGTTGAGAACCTTGAAGATATCGAAAAAATCAAAGATATCCATTTTAACAACAATATCTATATGATAGTTTTAGGAAAAAATGATACGAAGTTTTCTTTACTTGCGGGGAAAATCGGTGTAGATGTTTACTTGAGTGAAGAAGAAGCTGATTCAGGGCTTATTACAAACCTCATCATAAAATCGCAAAGCATTATAAAGCAGCGACGCGGGAACAGTAACATATCTGTCTTTACCGGTATAAGCGGCGGTGTCGGCACAACGACAATTTCTATGAATCTTGCAAAAACATTAGCACAGGAACATGCGGATAAAAATGTTCTTTACCTTGATTTTGCTTATACAAAAGCAGTATCAAATCTTTTTTTTAATTATCCTCAGCCGAAAAAAACCATCGTGGATATATCTAATGTACAAAATTTAGATATGCAAGAACTCTTTGAAAACGGTTTAGAAAAACTCAATGACAATCTTTATTTTGTACCGGGTGTGCAAAAACATACAGACAGAGAAGAGCTGGAAAAACCGGAAAATATACAAATGTTTTTAAACTTCATTATGTTTATCAAAGAGAAATTTGATTTTATCATTATAGATGTAGGGGTATTTGAAGATGTTGACCTTGAAATTGACATTCAAGAGATTGCCGATAATATTTTTGTCATTACAGAGTTTTCTATACCGTCTATGTCTATCTTAAAAACATATATAGACATCATAGACAAAAGCGGATGGTATCCCAAAACACATATCATAGCCAACCGTTCAGACTCTTTTGGAAGCGTCACTCACGAAGAAGCAAGAAAAATACTCTCAAAAGGCTTAAAACATAACTTTGAGATTGCTTTTGCTCTGCCAAATGATGCGATACACCTGCGAGAGTGCTGGAATGAAGCACAACTTGTTTGTGATGAATACCCTGACGCGCCTTTCATGGTAAAACTTAAAGAATTTGGAGAAAACTTTTTTATACATGACGCTGCCTTGTATGAAAATGCCCATAAAGGTAAAAAATCTTTTTGGGACAAGGTTAAACAATGGCTTTAAAAGAAAAAATAAAAGAACGTCACAGCAGTAGAGAAACACATCTACAAATAAAGAGTGTATCTGCAACTGTAAATGTCGAAGAAAATCTCTGTTCGGAGTTTTGCTTTCCTCTTATTTACAGAAATGAAGAATATTTTGCTCTCGCTTGTTCTATTTATGATGCTTTTGTAGAAAAATTAAATATTAATGGCCAACTCACGGAGAGAATGATACGGGAAGTCGTCGTCAAACATATTTCAGAATTTACGCTGCCAAAACCTGCACTCAAAACAGAGATAGCTGATTTTGTTATAGATAACCTGCTCAATTATGGTCCAATTTCAACAATTATGCGCCTTGCAGGACAGGGACTTAATGATATTTTAGTCAATACAAAAGACTACATTGATGTTATTTATAACGGACAAACAATTGCCACACCTTTTAGATTCAGGAATGAAGAAGATTTACGCCGGTTTATAAACAGAATGCTTATGGCTTCAAACAGGAAAATTGATGAATCTCATCCTATTGCTTCTGCAAAACTGCCCGACGGTTCGCGTATTGAAATACAAATACCGCCTGTTTCTGCAAATTTAGACAGTGACGGCAATCCCGGTTCTTATGTAACGGTTAGAAAATTTCGCGAGATTCCCCTGCTTTTTGAAACACTCATTGATTCAAACATGATAGATTTGAAAATGGCATATTTTCTTATTAAAGCAATACGGGGGAAATTAAATATTGTCGTCTCAGGCGGTACATCAAGTGGAAAAACTACTTTTTTAAATGCCATCACCCGTTTTATAGACGAAGGTGACCAGCTATTAACCATTGAAGATACAAAAGAGATGAAACCACAAATGCCATGTCATTCTATACGTTCATTTGAAGCTCGTCCTGCAAATGAAGAAGGTGCTGGAGCCATTACTATTGAGAGTCTGCTTCGCACAGCCTTACGTTCAAGTCCTAGACGGATTATTGTCGGAGAATGTAGAGGGCCTGAAATTGTCACAATGCTTAATGCTATGAATACAGGACATCCCGGTTCCATGACAACAATTCATGCGGATGACACAAAAGAAGCCATAGTAAGAATTGAAAATATGTTTTTAGAGGCTAGACCCACAGCAAATATGACTTTTGTACGTTCGCAAATTATTTCGGCGGTTGATTTAATAGTTCAAATTGTACGTTTTCCTGATGGAACAAGACGCATCGTCAAAATTTCTGAGCCTGAAAAGCGTATAGAAGAAAACGGTGTTGTTTCCATGCTGGATTTATTTGAATTTCAAAGATCTGTAAATAGTGACAACCCAATGGATTCAAGCGGAAACTTTAAAGCAATTTCAGGGTCTTCAAGAGCTACGCTAAAAATGATACAAAACGGTGTGACGATGGAATCACGCATATTCGATAATGATTTTGTCGTCACTAAAGAGATGCTTACGAATGAACTCAAGGGATTTCACCCAAAAAGAATGTGCGGATGGAAGCAAAACTATATGTCAGAGATTATTCAATCATCATATGTCTCAAGTAAAAGCATATTAGAAAGATGGCCTAACTTAAAATAATGACTACTTTACAAATAGATATATTACTGATTTTCATCATTACATTCAGTGCCACGGCACTCGGGTATATTGCCTATGTCGAATATAAACGCACCAAGAATATTAACTACATCAAGCATGTCATATCACTGGTAGATGCTGATGAAGAAGATATCTTACAAGACAAGCACTTAGAGAGTAAAAACACATTCAAAAATAGAATCAATGCATTAATGATACAAGCAGGACTCAATTTTTCACCTTATGTTTTTGCGCTTCTTTTTCTTGCATTTTGTTTTTTTATAGGCTCACTTTTTACACTGTTTTTACGTCATTGGAGCGGCTATTTTATAGGTCTGCCTTTTGGTGCTCTCATATTTTATATGATTTTGCAATCTGTAATACAAAACAGAAAAAAGAAATTTAATAAGGCATTGGCTGTTGCAATTTCTGTTCTAGTTAAAATGATGAAAAACGGCATAGGGTTTGAACAGGCACTTTCAAAATCTGTTTCTGTTTCCGGTTCAAAACTTTTTCGTGATATTTTTGAAAAGTTTTTTCAGGAAAAAAATACTATCGGCGAGATGGAAGCTTTTACAAATTTAAATCAATTTGTGCACTCCAAAGAGCTTCGGATTTTTGCATTAGCAATTAAAATAGGAAGAGAGAGTGGCGGACAGTTCTCAAACACTTTGGAAAAAGTCGAAAAAACAATTAATTATAGAGAAAAAATGCAGGAAAAAGTGGATGTAGTCACAAGAGAAGGGAGTGTTGGTTCTTATGTTGTAGTTCTTATCACTATCTTTTTATATTTTGCACTCAATGGAAATTTTGATGGAAAACTGCATCATTATTTTATGGAATCACAATATGGAAGATTTCAGCTTTTGGGTATTTCACTCTGGGTTTTTACAGGAATCATGATAAATAAGATGCTCACAAAGGTAAATAAATAATGGAAAAACTTACCTATATCGTACTGATAATTTCTCTTATTATACTCAGTATTTTTGTCTTTTTATATTTTTATGACAAATACAAACATACAAAACTTCTGAGTGCAATTTTTTCTTCAGATGATAACATTATTATCAGTGACAACTACAGTGCCAAAAAAGCAGAATTTAAACTCAAACTGCAAAGAGCGGGTCTTAAAAGAAAACAATTTAACGAAATTATTTTCGCAAGTATATTAGCCGGGATTTCTTTAATATCTCTTGTTTTTATATTGGATTTAAGCTTTTTGAATGAACTTTTTTTATTTGTTACAGGAATCGGTATTGCAATATTTATGCCTTATTTATATCTCCAAGAGCAGATTAAAGCGAGAATTAAAAGAATAGAAAATGATTTGCCTATATTTATTGATTTATTAATTATTATTCTTGAAGGTGGCGGCGGACTTAACAATGCCATAGACAAGGTAACAACAGAAGGAGAAAGCGTTTTAGGACCTGACCTTTTAGAAGAATCTAAAAAGTTTAAAAATGAATTTATAACATACTCAAGTGATGTAGCTTTTACAAATCTTGTAAATCGCACCGGTAGTGATTCTATTGCTACCATTGTCGGTTTTATGCGATTATCTGAAGAGACAGGTATTGGAGTGAAATCAATATTTGAAAATCAGGCACAGGAACTCAAGTCAATGGAGATGTTAAATATAGAAAAAAAAGCTGCGACGATGAATAT
>CAZDEM010000162.1:0-4760 GCA_964504315.1 uncultured Sulfurimonas sp. | reverse complement strand
CAAAATCATCCTCTTCAAATTTGTAAACAGCAACATTATCAGGAATCTCATCTATAGCAATAGTAACATTTCTGCTTGTATCTTGCATCTAAAATTTCCCTTTTTCTCACATATTTAAGTAAATGATAACTTTTATTTTCTGCTAAAAAGCTTAATTAAGATTTTTTACTCACCAAAATACCTCCTAGTACAATAAGAACTATGCCTAAAAATGTCAATGTATCCGGAAAACTGTCACCAAGCAAAGTACCAAAACCTATGGCAAAAGGAATGTTTGTATAGCTTACAACACCGACAATACTTAGGTTTGAAGCACTGTAAGCCTTTGTTAAAAGCCACTGAGAAAGAGTAGAGATAACTGCCATCAAAACAATCAAAAGCCATACATGTAAGCTGTTTGGCATAATAAACTCGGGAAACAAAAAGTTTAATGAAACAGGTGCATCCATAAACGGTGCCGCCAAAAACAACAGTGCAGGTAAAAGTGTTCCAATACCTACAAAGGAGAGCACTATCACGCGCGAGTCATAAATGTCTTTTATTTTTTTTATGGTTGTATAAGCAGCAGCTGCAAAAAATCCGCCCAGTATTCCTAAAAAATGGGCATACGAGAAGCTCATGCCAAAAGGCTTGGCAATGAAAACAACACCCAAAAAACCTATGAGCAGCGCAAACAGTGTCCGCCTGCTCAAACGCTCATGTAAAAGAAAATAGGCGAAAAGTGTCACAAAAAACGGCGACGTTTTGTTCAGCGTTATTGCTTCACCCAGCGGAATAACCGTAATCGTATAAAAAAACAGAATCATTGCCATAAACCCAAAAAGCCCACGGGTAAAAAGCATATGTATTTTACCGCCTGTGAGTTTTGGCGCAGTATGTTTGAGTGCATAGAGTATAATAAAAATGCCGATAAGATTACGAAAAAAGACAATTTCCAAAGCAGAAATATCGCTAGAGAGTATCTTTGTCAATGCTCCGTTGAGTGCAGAAATCAAAGCACTTCCAAGCATAAAAAGCACACCGCTGTCTACTTTTTTCAACAACTTTGCTCTTTTTGGGTAAATATCATAGCTTTTGTATTTACATATGCCAAATCATACCATTGTTTACTCGGTGCGATGAGTGTTAGTCTTGCAGGGTTTGATGAACGTGAAAGTGCTACATAAAATTGTGAGGGTGCAAAAATTTCATTCGTGTCAATAATTAAATCTTCTATGCTCATTCCCTGCGATTTATGTATAGTTATGGCAAAAGCAAGCTTGATTGGAAACTGATACACGGTAAAAATATTCTCTTCAAGCATCTCTTTTTTGCCATTCACACTCTTTTCCTTCCAAAGAGCCTTGCTTTGTGCGACGGTTTCGAGTTTTATAACCTTACCATCACTCTTTTGCACATAAACATTGTTTGTATCTATATTGACGACAACACCGCGCTCTCCGTTAAAGTAGTTCCATGAATTACGCGTAAAAAGAACCGGTGCACCCACTTTAAGTGCGAGTTCTTTATCTATTCTGGCATCTTCCATAAAACGTTGTACCTCTTTGTCTTGTGTAGATTTAAGATGTTTTACTATCTGAGCTTCCTTTACATGTAAACTTTCATCTATAAAACCAAGCTGTGTTTTATTGTGCTTTGCCGCCGAACTGTTTTTCCCAAAAAGAAAAGTAAACTGGCTTAAATCATTTGGCAGAGGTTTTATAAATTCGTTGAGATGATTGTGCACCTCTTCATTTACAATGCCAAATCGTACAGCATGTAAAAGCTCTATAAAACGAAGGTCATCTGTTCTGTAAATATGTGTCAGTTCTACTGTTTCAAAGGCATAGTTTTGCCATGCAGATGATTCAAAAGCAAACTTTACCTCACCATACCCGCGAACAACCGGTGGAAGCTGTAAAAAATCGCCTACAACCAATAAAGAACCGCTAAATCCCGCCTGATTCAAACGTAGTTCTATCATTTCAAACAATGTGTCGCTTACCATGGAAATTTCATCAATGACTATCAAATCCATACTCGATATAAGCTTTTTAATTTTTTTCTTTATTTCATATTTTGCATTTTTTTGCAGCTCTTGTATATTTGAAGCAATACCCAAATCCAAAAAGCTGTGCAGCGTCTGCCCGTTTATCAGCGTAGCCGCCATTCCGGTTGACGCCAGCTTGGCAGCTTTTTTGGCTTCGCTTTCATACTGCTTGATAATTTCTCTTGTAATAGTTGTTTTTCCAACACCTGCACCGCCGGTTAAAAAAACGTTTTGTTTATTGTGTAGTTTATCAAGTATGTCATCCATGTAATTCATAAATGGATAATATCTACTCTTAGTATAATATTAGATTAATAACTGTATACTCCAAAGAATAAATTTTAGGAATATTTAAAATGAGTGAAAAAATCTTAATAGTAGAAGATAATAAGACCTTGGCAAAGCTTATTGCTAAAAAACTGGAATCAACATTAGGACTAGAAATAGATGTTGCTTACACGATGGCTGAAGCAAAACTCTTTATTGCAAGATATCAATATTTTATAACTCTTTTAGATATAAATCTCCCAGATGCTCCTAATGGTGAAATCGTTGATTATGTAACGAAAAAAAAGATTCGCGCTATGGTTTTAAGCGGAAATATTGATAAAGAATTTAGAAAAAAAATTCTTAAAAAAAATATCATTGATTATGTCAATAAAGGCGGTGTAGATGATATAAACTATATTATTCATACTATACAGCGCCTGCAAAATAACCAAAAACACAAAGTTCTTGTCGTTGATGATTCAAGAGTATTTAGACAGCAGATGCAGACAATGCTGGAGAATCTTTTTTTCAATGTAATAAGTGTTGCACATGGAGAAGAAGCTATCGGTATGCTTCAAGCTCAGCCCGACATCTCTCTTGTGCTGACTGACTACCATATGCCTGTAATGGACGGCTTAGAACTTACTATTCAAATCAGAGAAACATATACTAAAAATGAACTCTGTATCCTTGCGTTGTCTTCAAATGAAGATGAAGAAATAACAGCCCTGTTTTTAAAACACGGTGCAAATGATTATGTAAAAAAACCTTTTTCAAAAGAGGAGTTTTCCTGTCGTGTGAATAATTCCATAGAGGCTTTGGAAAATATACAAATGATAACAAACTATGCAAACCGTGACTATCTGACAGGTTTGTACAACCGCAGATATTTTTTTGAAACAATCAATGAATATATTGATGAAATTAAAGGCAGCGGTGAAAAATTTGCCATCGGGATGATAGATATAGATCATTTTAAAAAAATCAATGACACCTACGGTCATGATGTAGGAGATAAAGTCATCACCGCACTTGCTGACATACTAAGAAGTTCTACAAATCCACGTGATGTAGTCGCAAGATTTGGCGGTGAAGAATTTTGTGTTGTACTTAAAAATATAAATCAATACAGCGCACACGAAATTTTCAACAGACTCAAAGATGAGGTAGAAAAATTCTCTTTTCATTTAAAAGATGAACAGTATATCAATTTTAGTGTCTCAATCGGAGCGCTACTCTTTAATGAAGAAGAATTTCTTGAAGAAAATATAAATGCCGCAGACATGCTTTTATACAAAGCAAAAGACAAGGGAAGAAATCAGGTTATTTTTGAAGCTTAATCCAGCTTTACAAGAGTTCCAAAAGGGATTTCTTGCCCATTTGCACTCACCCATTTTACTTCATACTCTGGTCTGTTTTGAGGAAAAACTCCGTCTAAATCTGTAAAATACAAAAGCAGTTTCACATCATCGAAATGCTCATCTATAAAATCAAATACCGGACGAAAATCTGTTGCTCCACCGCCTTTTACATCAACTTCTAACACATCTCCGCTGTAAAAAGTTTTATGTGAGCGAATTTTTTCATCGCAGACTAAAAGTTCTATTTGATAGTTTTGCACCAATGTCATCAAAAAATTAACTTCACTCAAAAATTCATTTAAAAGCACTTCATCAATAGAACCTGAGCTGTCAACAGCAATAACTAGACGGAAAGTCTGAGAAACATTTGAGGGCAGGTAAATTCCGCTGTAAAGCAGTTTTTTGGATGGCGGCATCACAACATAATCATCTCTGAAGTATTTATCGAGTGCAATTCTCAGTTCATTTCGCCAGTCAATCTTTCCAAAATCATTGACTTGGAAAAATCTTTCTATCGTTGCCGGAGCTTCACCTGTATTCATTTTTGATTCTAAAAGAGAAATTGCTTCTTCGGCTAAAAGCTGCTCTGCTAAAAGTTCTTCTTGAAGTTGTTCTTGTGTTTGCGAATTTTTTTCTTTTTCTTGATTGTTTTGCTCATCTTTTGTTTCTACATCATCAGTGTTATCAGCCTCATATTCCAAATCTTCATCATCACGCAGAATGTCATCTTTAAGCTCTGCATAAATTTCTTCGGCATACATCCCGCTAAAACGCTCTCGATACTGTGCCCCGTAAGGCATATCAAGACCGTTTTGCACAAGCATATCATTAACAGCCATATCTGTAGCCATCTGCCACAGCCATCCGCTGCGGTTGTTTTTTCGCATCTCATGAGCTAAACTTGCATGCATTGCTCCGTTTGCAAAAACAAACTCCATTTCGCTCAGCTCTAAATTTTGCAGATAATCGCTGTTGACTTCAAGTTTTGCGCCATTACTTTTAAAAGCTTCTATATCATCATTTATAACAACTTCAATCTTAGCAGCCAATGTCCCAAAATAAGGGTAATCAACTAAAAGTTTTGCTTTTGCCTGAGAGAT
>CAZDEM010000161.1:0-4830 GCA_964504315.1 uncultured Sulfurimonas sp. | reverse complement strand
GAGTTCATCTTCATCAAGTTCAGAATCAATGTTTATAAAGACTTTCTCTGAAAGTTTTTTACCAATCATATTATCATTTGTAAAGAGCACTATTCCAGATACATTTGATGCTATTGTTCTAATTTCATATGGTTCAACTTTTGAATAATATACTTTTGAAAAAGCAAATGTATATGTTAACACTAAAGCTAATATAATTTTCATAATTAAATTCCTAACTAATATATAGACTTATTTTAGCATTTCATTATTAACATTCAAGCCTAATTCATTTTATTTTTGATACTATTAAGAGATATTTAAAATTAAAGGTATTCTATGTCTGTATTAGATAATGTTGATGCTGCTACAAATCTGGCAAAAAACAATGAATTGCAATTATTAGTTTTCAAAGTGAGTGAAAATAATGATTCTGCATTCTATGCGATAAATGTATTTAAGACCAGAGAAGTTGTAGAATCAAGAAATCATTTTTTGACTCAAATACCTTCAGCCCATCCCCTTTTAGAAGGTACAATTATCCTTCGTAATTTACAAATACCTATATTAAATCTTCCCGCCTGGTTAGATGTAACACTAAGCGAAGATGAAATCAATCACTCAAATATATTAATTTGTGATTTTAACGGCATTATTATAGGGCTTAGAATTATGTCAGCATATAGAGTAATAAAGAAAAACTGGAATGAAATGCATGCACCGGAGAGCTATAGACTCAAAGAAGACGGTGTTGTAATGAATGATACCAGACTTGAAGATGGAAGTTTATGTCTTATTTTAGATTATGAAAAACTTCTTGCAGATGTTTTACCGCAAGCACTTGTTGATGTAGATAAAGATACAGAACTTTTGAAAGAAATTACCATGCCGGATAAACTAAAATATGGAACCGTACTCATTGCAGAAGACTCAAAAACTGCACAAAGGCATCTCATTCAACTTTTTCAAAAAGCAAATATCAATATAAAGCTCTTTGACAATGGTAAAAAGCTTATAGACTATATCAGTGCACTGGGTGAAAAAGCAAGTGAAATACCGGCAATCATTACAGATATTGAAATGCCTGAAATGTCCGGTTTTACAGTTATACAGAACTTAAAAGCCATCCCTGTAACAAGCAATATCCCAATTATAGTTAACAGTTCAATGACAGGTGATAATAATAAAAGAGAAGCTCAAAATTTGGGAGCTGACGGATTCATAGATAAAACAAAAAGTCATAATGTAATTCCATTAATTATTTCAGTGATGAAGTGATTTTTGTCTTTTAGAATATTTCAACTATATCTTTAACAAAAAATTTAAAGAGTGATGTAATTACAAGGCGCTGATGACGAAGCGTACTTATAGTACGTGAGGAAGAAGCAACGCAGTAAGTGCATTGCTATTTGAATTTTTAATTTCTCTATTGAAATAGAGAAATTAAAACACCTGCTGCTACGGCTGAACCTATAACTCCCGCAACATTAGGACCCATCGCATGCATTAAAAGCATGTTTGTACGGTCATATTCCATACCAACTTTATTTGACACACGTGCCGCCATCGGAACTGCAGAAACACCTGCTGAACCGATTAACGGATTGATTTTATGACCAGGGAAAAGATTCATAAACTTAGCCATTAATACACCGGCTGCAGTACCTACAGAAAAGGCAATAACACCAAGAACCATGATAAAAAGAGTCTCAGGTACTAAAAACTGATCTGCTGCTAGTTTAGAACCGACACCAAGACCTAAGAAAATCGTTGTAATATTAATAAGTGCATTTTGCAATGTATCATTTAAACGTTCAACAACACCTGATTCTTTTAAGAAGTTACCGAACATAAATGCACCGATAAGCGGTGTAGATTCAGGTAATACCAAAATTGCCAGCATTAAAACTAACACAGGAAAAACAAGTTTTTCCAAACGAGATACATGACGCAGTGTAGTCATTCTCATTTTTCTCTCTTTTTCAGTAGTCAATGCCTTCATAATCGGAGGTTGAATAATAGGTACCATCGCCATATAACTATATGAAGCAACAGCGATTGCCCCTAATAATTCAGGAGAAAGTTTTGTTGCAATAAAGATTGATGTCGGACCATCCGCACCACCGATAATTGAAATCGCAGAGGCTTGTTTGAGTGTAAAGTCAACAAAACCATAATGTGCAAGAACAACAGCACCTACAAGTGTTCCAAATATACCAAACTGTGCAGCACCGCCAAGCAGTGCAGTTTTAGGGTTTGATAAAAGTGGACCAAAATCTGTCATCGCACCTACACCCATAAAAATAATTATAGGGAAAAGCTCATTTGAAAGACCAGCCTGATATATAACACCTAAAAATCCGTGAGGTCCTGCTATATCTGCTATGGGAATATTAGCTAACAACCCGCCAAAAGCAATCGGTAATAACAAGAGTGGTTCAAAGCCCTTAGCAATCGCAAGCCAAAAGAGCAAAAAAGTCACTAAAATCATAATTACACGGCCAAGACCTTTATGAAAATCACTCATCTGTTCTCCGGTTGCACTTAACTCATCTGCTCTTGGGCTTACAAGCGCAACAACACCGGTTGACTTTAAAAACCCTGTTATCATCTCGCCAAAAGGCTTGGACTGATATGTTTCTTCTTGGTGTGCAGAAGCCTTAGTAGAAACCTGTTCGTGCTCTGAAGCTACAGCATTGGCCGAAAAGGCAAATGCGAAAAGCATCATAGATGCAAGTAATTTAATTACAATATTTTTCATTTATTTATCCTAAGACTGCTACGACTTGACCTTCTACAACTTTATCATTTGTAGCTACGTTGATAGACTTCACTACACCGCCGCGAGGTGCTACTACATCAATTTCCATTTTCATAGATTCAAGAATCATAATAACATCACCTTCGTTTACGCTTTGACCCGGATTAGCAACAATTTTCCAAACATTACCCGGAAGCAATGCTTTAATTTCTGTATCATTTCCTGATGCTACCGGAGCTGCTGAAGTTTCTGAAGCTGCACTCTCACCGTTTACTGCCGTCACTTGAATATCTGCATTACCCTCTGCTACTTGAACACTAAATTTTTGACCATCTACAACTACTGTATAGTTTCCGTTACCCATTGAACTTCCTTCACAATCTTTTTTCATCTCTGATATTTTACGAACATTTAATTCACCTTCACCTTTAAGGAAAGTGATTCCTTTTTCCTGACATGCTGCAGCTATAAAAATATTTTCTTCTGTTATTTCTATATCTTCATCTTTAAGTCTGTTAATCCAACTCTCTAAAGATTTTGCAGGATCTGCATCAGCTAAATCAAGTGCTTTTTCAGTTGTCGGCTCTAGTTTCAATTGCTCAGAAGCAATTTTAACAATTTCAGGATCCGGTGCAACAGGAGTTTTTCCAAAGTACCCAAGTACCATTTTTCCATAACCCGGAGCGATTGCTTTCCATGGTCCTTGCATTACATTGTTGAGAGCCTGTTGGAAATAAAACTGTGAAACAGGTGTTACAGAAGTACCGTAACCACCTTTTTCTACAACTTCTTGCATTGCAGCTATTACATCTGGAAATTTATCCATTATACCGTTATCGCGCATCATCTGTGTATTCGCAGTTAAAGCACCGCCCGGCATTGGAGAAAATGGAATAATCGGAGAAACCATTGTTGCTTCGGGAGGCATAAAATAATCACTCAAGCATGATTGCAACTCTTTCTCATATGTAAGAATTTTACCAAGTTCAAGTCCGCCAAGGTCATAATTCATTCCCTTTGTTGCATGTAACATTGTTAAAATATCAGGTTGAGATGTACCACCGCTCACAGGAGCAGCCGCCATATCTATACCATCAACACCTGCTTCAAGCGCAGCCATATAAGCAGCGACAGAAACACCTGCTGTTTCATGTGTATGCAAACGGATATGTGTATCCTCGCCTAAAAGTTTTCTAGCCATTGTAATAGTTTCAAAAACTTTTTGAGGATTTGAAGTACCGCTTGCATCTTTAAAGCAGATACTGTCATACGGAAGACCGCTATCCATAATATCACGAAGTGTTTTTTCATAAAACTCAACGTTGTGAGCACTGTGACATCCCGGTGGTAAATCCATCATTGTAACAACAGCTTCATGCTTCAGACCATGATGCGTAATTCTCTCAGCAGAATATTTTAAATTTTCTATATCATTTAACGCATCAAAATTACGAATTGTTGTTGTTCCGTGTTTTTTAAACATTTTTGCATGTAAATCTATAAGTTCTTTTGAACCCGTATCAAGCATGACAGTATTTACACCACGAGCGAGTGTCTGTAAGTTTGCATCCGGTCCTACAATTTTACGGAATTTATCCATCATTTCAAATGCATCTTCTCTTAAATAAAAGTACAAAGATTGAAATCTTGCTCCACCACCAAATTCAAAGTGGTTAATACCTGCCATTTTTGCGGCTTCAACTGCTGGAAAAAAATCTTCCATCAATACGCGTCCGCCAAATACTGACTGGAATCCATCTCTGAAAGTTGTATCCATTACATCTATAAATTTCTTAGCCATTATTATCCTTAACCTTGTCTATGATGTGCTATTGCAGCAGTTATTGCCGCAACTATTTTTTTATTGTCTTTTTGTGTACTGCCAGATACAGTCTCATCCGCTACATGTGGTTCAGGGAAAAACTTATGTATAATTAATGACATCAGGTTCACTGCGCCTATCATTATAACTAAGAATGTGAACACAGTTCCCATTCCTAAAAACATAAACTTAACTCCCTCCATTACGAGGTTAGTTTCCATAAAATCACCCTTTATTCATAATTTGTGGGCTTAGTATAGTATAAAGA
>CAZDEM010000160.1:0-4856 GCA_964504315.1 uncultured Sulfurimonas sp. | reverse complement strand
TTCATTTAAAGGTTGTTTTTTGGCATATTCAGAATCAGATACTCGTTCAAAACTCATTGACCCGCTTATAAAGAAAAGTGATTGGTTAGAATCAAATATTGTCAGAGAGTATTATTTTACTGATGGTAGAAAGCTTATCGGCGGAAAACGGGGTAAGCGATACTTTGTTGATTACCTACTTACTTACAAAAATACAAACCTTGCCATCATTGAAGCTAAAGCCGAATCAAAAGACCCTCTGGATGGTTTGCAACAATCTATCAACTATGCCCAGCGACTCAAAATAGATTATGTTTACACTACAAACGGGCATAAAATATACGAACACTCTTTAAAAGATGGAAAAGGAAAGTTCATTGAGAATTATCCAACCCCTGATGAACTGTTTCTTAGAAAGTATGGCAAAACAACCCCAAAAGCAAAAAATGTAATCACTTACCCTTTTCACATTGAAGGGACAATGAAACCTCGTTTTTATCAGCAAATTGCAGTTCAAAAGACCATAGAGGCTATCGCAGATAACAAAGATAGAATTCTTTTGACTCTGGCAACAGGAACAGGCAAAACATACATAGCCTTTCAAATAGCATACAGACTTTTTCAATCTAAATGGAATAGAAACAGTGCTGAAAGAAGACCTAAAATACTTTTTTTAGCTGATAGAAATGTGCTTAAAGACCAATCTATGAACACATTTAACCCATTAGAAAAAGATTGTGTTGAGATAAACGGAAAAATCATCAAAAAAAGAGGTGGGAAAGTTCCTACTGCCGGAAATATATTTTTCGCCATTTATCAATCTCTTGCAGTAGAAGAAGAGAATGAAGATGATGTTACTGCATACTACAAACAATATCCAGCTAACTTTTTTGATTTAATCATTATTGATGAGTGCCATCGCGGAAGCGCAAATGATGAGAGTTCCTGGAGAGATATACTTACCCATTTTACAAGTGCAGTGCATTTAGGACTAACTGCAACACCAAAAAGAGATGATAACGGGGATACTTACAAATATTTTGGTGACCCACTCTATGAGTACTCACTTAAAGACGGCATTAATGACGGATTTTTAACACCTTACAAAGTAAAAAGAATTCAAACCAACATAGATGAGTATAAGTTTGACCCTAACGACATTATAACCGGTGAATTGGATAAGCAGATAGTAGAACTTGAACAGTTTGAAAAACAGGTGATTATTCCCAAACGAACGGAGCTTATAGCAAAAACTATTTTGCAAAATATGAGCCCAATGGACAAAACCATAGTATTTTGTGTCAATCAAAAACATGCCCTCGATATGAAAACAGCCATAGACAAATATAAATCAGTAAAAGACAATAACTACTGTGTGAGGGTTACATCTGATGAAGGTGAAATCGGTCGTGAATTTTTAGAGATGTTTCAAAATAATGACAGAGATATACCTGCGATTCTTACATCATCAAAAATGCTGACTACCGGAGTGGATGCCAAAAATGTTAGAAATGTAGTTTTAACGGCACCCATTAAATCTATGACAGAATTTAAACAAATCATAGGACGCGGTACGAGAGTTTTTGACGGCAAAGACTTTTTTACCATTATGGATTTTGTAGGTGCTACAAATCTTTTTTACGACCCTGCCTGGGATGGTGAAAATGAAGTGCCGCAAAAGTCATCCAAAAAAGAAAAAAAAGAGATAAATCAGGATTATTTAGAATCAGAAAGTGAAGCCGAATCATCAAAAGAGAAACCAAATAATGAGAAAGTAAGCATAGACATAAAAGGTAAAAAACTCAAAGTTATCAATATAGAGACAACTTATGTAGGAATGGACGGCATACCTTTAAAAACAGAGGATTATCTAGAACTACTCATAGGTGTACTCGGTAAGTTTTACAATGATGAAGAGGGACTTCGTGATATTTGGAGTAATCCTAAAAATAGAAAAGAAATGCTTCATAAATTGTCTGATATGCAGATTGATGAGTCACAACTCAATGATTTAAAACTCATCTTTGAAGCGGATAATAGTGATATATACGATATATTGGCGCATATTTCGTTCAACCTGGATATAAAAACAAGAAGTGAAAGAGTATTTGCCGTTGAACACTCAGAATTTATAGAAAAACATCATAATGAAAAAGCAAAAGAGTTCATAGAGTTTATACTAGAGCGATACAAAAAAGACGGTGTAAAAGAACTTGATGAAGATAAGCTTGGTAAACTGGTCGATTTAAGTGGACTTGGAACGGTAAGAGAAGTTGCAAATAACTTTGGAGGAATTCCTCAGATGCGAGATGAGTATTTTCTTTTGCAGCGGGAGATTTATAGATGAAAAAATTTGTTCTAGGAACACTTCCTTTACATGTAAATCCTGAAACCAAAACCACCCTAAAAAAAGCTATCTCAGCTAATCGTGCTTTAGCAAAACTAAACGGAGTTGCGAAGATTATTCCAAATAGTAATATTTTAATAAACTCTTTGGTTTTGCAAGAGGCAAAAGACAGTTCTGAGATTGAAAATATCATCACTACTCATGATGAACTTTTTCGTGCAGGGCTTGATATATCAGATATTACAAATGAGGCAAAAGAGGTGCAAAACTATCGTCAGGCACTTTTAAAAGGCTATGAATTTGTAACATCAAACAAACTGCTTCTTAAAAAGTACATCATAGAGATACAGCAAGAGTTAGAGCAAAATGATGCGGGAGTGCGTAAACAAAGTGGCACAGTTTTAAAAAATGCTGCAACGGGTGAAGTGGTTTTTACTCCTCCACAAGATTATGAAACGATTCAAGAGCTTTTAGATAATCTGGAAAGCTACATAAATGAAGAAAATGAGATAGATCCGCTTATAAATATGGCTATAATTCATTATCAGTTTGAGTCTATACATCCTTTTTATGATGGAAATGGTCGAACAGGTAGGATTATAAACATTTTGTATCTTGTGTTAAAAGATTTGCTTGAATTGCCTATTTTATACCTCAGTCGCTATATCATTAAAAATAAGGCAGATTATTACAGACTGCTTCAAGAGGTACGAACGAAAGAGAATTGGGAAGAGTGGATACTTTATATGCTTGATGGTATAGAGAAGACCTCTTTAAGTACTATTGAACTCATAAATGATATTTATGAACTAATGGATAAAACAAAAACTACGATAAAAGAGAAGTTACCAAAAATATATAGTAAAGATTTGGTAGAGATACTTTTTATACATCCCTATACAAAGATAGAGTTCTTAGTCGATAGCTTGAGTATTACTCGAAAAACGGCATCTAAATATCTTAATGAATTAGAGCAAATAGGTATAGTGAAAAATATACAGATAAAAAATAGTAAATTTTTTATTAATGAAGAGCTTTTTAATATGTTGCAAAAAGGTATATAATTCAACAATTTAATTTTATATGTAAAAAAAGTTGTAAAATTTACACATAGATGCTAACCTATGGGTAAAAAAGTAAATAATTTACCCATAGAGTATGAGCTATGTTAAAAAAACAGTAAAAATTACCCATAGATAAAAGGCAAAAATTGGAAAGTAAAATAAATAGAATAACAGACATCTTGCGTAGAGATGACGGCATCAGTGGTGCTATGATGTACACCGAACAGATATCTTGGATACTGTTTTTGAAATTTCTTAGTGACTTGGAAGATTCTAAGGCTGATGAAGCACTTTTAAACGGGCAGGAATACACTTACATACTTGATGATAAATTCAAATGGAGTTCTTGGGCTTGTCCTAAAGATGCAAAGGGCAAACTTGATCTTATAAATGCGAAAAGCGGTGAAGATCTTTTGGAATTTGTAAACAAAGAGTTGTTTCCTTACCTCAAAGGATTTAAATCAATTACACAAGACCCTAAATCCATAAAATATAAAATCGGTGCTATTTTTGAATACTTGGACAACCGCATTGCCAATGGGCATACGCTAAGAGAAGTTTTAGACATCATTGATGCGATGGATTTTCATAATCAGGCTGATTTGTTTCAACTCTCACTTATTTATGAAAAACTACTTAAAGATATGGGAAGTGATGGCGGAAACAGCGGAGAGTTTTATACACCTCGCCCACTTATCAAAGTTATCGCCGATGTTGTAAACCCTCAGGTAGGGCAGAGTGTTTATGACCCAGCTGTAGGTTCTTGCGGGTTTCTCATAGAAGCTTATAATCATATGCGATATGAAAATATTGAACAGAACAAACAAAGAGAGTTATCAACAGAGCAGTTGAAGTTTTTAAATGAAGATACTTTCTTTGGCAATGAAAAAACACCGCTCTCTTATGTAATGGGTGTTATGAATATGATACTTCATGGTGTAGAATCTCCAAACATTGCAAAAACAAATACTCTTACAAAAGACATAAGAGGTTTGGAAGAGAAAGACAGATTTGACTGCATTTTGGCAAATCCTCCTTTTGGCGGGAAAGAAAATGACTCTATTCAACAAAACTTTCCTATAAAATCAAATGCTACGGAGTTACTATTTTTACAGCACATGATGAACTACTTAAAACTTGGTGGAAAATGTGGTGTAGTTATTCCCGAGGGTGTGTTGTTTCAAACGAACAAGGCATTTGGGGCAGTGAAACAGGAACTTTTAGAGCGATTTAATGTGCATACGATTCTTTCACTGCCTGCAGGTATATTTTTGCCTTACAGCGGTGTAAAAACAAATGTCATCTTTTTTGACAGAAACGGTTCGACTTCAGATATATTTTATTATGAAGTCAATCCTCCTTACAAACTTACAAAAAATAAGCCTATAAAGTATGAGCATTTCAAAGAGTTTCTTGATACTTGGCAAAAGAGAGAGCTTACGGACAACTCTTGGATAGTACATGTA
>CAZDEM010000159.1:0-4872 GCA_964504315.1 uncultured Sulfurimonas sp. | reverse complement strand
GATGGAACAAAGTTATTGACATATATCTTGTCATGTTTTGTACCTATACGATTTATACGTCCTATACGCTGCATAAGTCGCGTAGAATTCCAAGGAATGTCATAGTTATAGATGATGTTACTTCGGTGCATATTAACACCCTCACTAAGAGTATCTGTAGTGATAATGACGTTGTATTCATCTTTTTGTTTTTTCACATCGTAATTTGCATCAAAATTTTCTCTGATGGTATCTTTGAGTTTATCTCTGTTACTTCCATGAACACAAAGCACTCTGTACTCTTTAAGTTGATTTTCCAGGTATATTGCTGTTTGTTTCGATTCTGTAAAGACAACAAGCTTTGCATTTTTATGTTTTTCAAGTATCTCTTTAAACTTATCAAGTTTAGGGTCTTCTTTAACATCAGCCCACATTTGATTGAGCTCTTGTAAGATTACAAGCTCTTTTTGAAGTTTTTCTTTATAGCCATCTAAAAAATCTGCACTCTCAAACTGTTTTACTTTTCCTGAGCTTAGCATATCATCTATTTTATCTTCTGCACTCTCTTCATCATCCAAAATATCAAAGATATTTATTTTTGAACCAAGTAAAATTTCATCTTTTTCAAACATATCAATCAAAGCTATGAGATGCTTCTCTTGTTTTTTAAGAGTTGATTTAAAAGCATAAAATGAACTTTCAAATCTTTTGACTAACATATTTCTCATAAGGTTGGCCAATTCCAAAGCACCCTTATCAAAGATATTTTCACTAATATTTCCATATTTTTTACGAGAATCAGGTTTAATATATGCCAATATTTTATATCTGTCATATTGTAATTTATTCGTCAATATATCTATAGTTTTATCAAAAGTTTTTACCAAAGAGTCATTCATTTTGTAAGCAACTTCTTCAATAGGTTCAACATCCGGAATTTTTAATCCTTGTTCTTTTATGTCATCTGCATACATTGGATTTTTTTGAATGTCCGTTCTAGTTCGGCGAACCATTACTTCTCGAAGTATAGATTCCCTCACTCTTAAAGAGAGTTCTTTAAGTTTTGCTATATCTATGGGTTTATTATCTTTACTGGGTTTTATGATTTCTTTATACTCTTTGTCGATTTTTGCAAAAAAACTCTCCAAATTAGGGAAAGAATCAATAGTAGAATTTCTTTTATCTTGAAACAGATAAAGCTGATTTGCTATATCCATTGGCCTGTTATTAAGCGGTGTTGCAGAGATTAATATCACTTTCTTTTTATATTTTATTTGTTCTTTACAAATTCGTTCTAATTCGGCATATCTATTTGTTGCATAGTTTTTAAACTTATGTGATTCATCAATGATGATGAGTTCATATTTTTGAGTGTCTCGAATGCTTTCAAGTTTTCCTAAAGATTTAATATCATAATGTCTTAGAGTTCCTACTTCAAATTTTTCAAATGTTTCACTCCACTCTTTTTGAATGGATGGAGGAGCTATAACTAAGACTTCACCTTTTAAATCAAAAAGAATTTTTTTTGCTATCATAGCTGTAGTAACTGTTTTTCCAAGACCAACAACATCCGAGAGAAAAAAGCCATTATGTTTTTTAATCTTTGATATTCCTTCCGTTACTGCATCAAATTGATAAGCTAATTTCATAAAACCAGAGGGGAGATTCCAAATAAGATTTGGATCATAATCAATTCTATCATTAAAATGTTCTATTAAAAACTTAAGATAGAGCTCATAAGGAGTAATCTCTTTTAAATGAGAATTTTGTTTTATTTTATCTATATCTTCATCAGTTATTTCAACAGATCCAGTCCATAAATTTTCAAATTCATTAAGTGCAAATGCGATATCATCACTATCTCGAAGTTCTACATTAAATTCGAAATTTTTAGATAAACCATTTTCAGATAAATTTGATGAACCTGTAATTACTGAACCAATTTGTTCAATGGTGTTATCGTGCCTTTGAATAGCTTCTTCTCTTAAAATATATATTTTTGAGTGGATTTCTTTATTTGGTGAGATTCTTATTTCTATTTTTTTATCATTAAGCATTTGTGCTAAAAGAGTAACACTCTCATCAACTGCTTTGTTATAACTTTCAGAACTAATAGTTAACAATTGTTCTTGAATAAATTCTTTACTCATTTTTTCATAATCAAAAAGATTAAGTTTTTTACCTCTTTGAAGTGCTTCTTGAGTCATTTTATCAATATTAATACCAACTAAAATTCTACCTTTTGTAATATTATCCATTAAAGCAGCTATTTTTGAAAAACCGCTTATTCTGAAGTAACCTATTAAAAATTCTAAATAAGTAATATTCTTATGATATGTGAGAATATCCTTTAAACGATTTTCTAAAGTATTATTCTCACGGTTGGTAAAAAATTTTGAATTCATTAAATTACTATAGGCATTACGACTGTGATGAAGTTTTGATCTTTTAAAATAAAAGGAAGATTTCCTTCATTAAGTCCGATTGTAAATTCAGAAGAGTTTATAGAATTTAAAAAATCGAGTAAATATTTTGAATTAATTGCTATTGAAAAAGGCTCACTGAAACCTGTATTGTAACTGATCTCAGTTTTTGCTTCAATATTATCATCACTTAAACTTTCAAAACTGATAATGTCGTTCATAAAAGTAATTTTTAAATCTGTAGATATAGTAGTAATTTGTTTAATAGAATCAATCATAATAGCTTTAGGCAAAACTAAATTATATTTCGTTTCTTTGGGAATAATTCTTGAATATTCAGGAAATTTTCCATTGATGAGTTTTGTAAAAAAAGTGTATTGCTCGGAATGAATTATGAGGTTTGTTTCATCATAATAAAGTTCAATATTATCAAAAAAGAGTTTTTGAATTTCAACTATTGCTTTTTTTGGAATTATAATAGACAACTCATTATCACTTTGATTATTTATAGTCACAACTGCTAATCTTCTGGTGTCTGTTGCTGCAAAGTTAATAGAATTGTTTTGTATATCAATTAAGGCACCATTGAGTTCAAATTTAGGGTTATTTGTATCAATAGCCGGTGTTATTTTTTTTAATGATTCAATAAGTGTATGTGATTCAATGGAAATTCTTGGTTTTCCTTCATAGGCTGGAAATTCAGGGAATTCATTATATGAAAATGTAGGTAATTTAAAGTTTGAGTGACCTTGTGATATTAAAAGATTGTCATTTTTTACTTCTAAATTAATTTCATCACCTTTTAATATTCTGACAATATCTAAGAATTTTTTACCGTTAGCAGTAATGCTTCCTTCTTTTTCAATTTTTAAATTATCGGTTGATACTAAAAATCCTATTTCATAATCAGTAGCTTTAAGAGTTAACTCTGAATTAGAAACATTCATATATACATGTGAAGTAATCTGCGATGTATCTTTTTTCTCTAAAAAAGGTGAAGCATGAATGAGTATGTTTTCCAATATAGATTTTGAGATGGTAATTTTCATTTTTTAAATCCCTATATATTTATATAATTTTAGTAAGTAGTAGTAGTATAGAGTGAATATGTGACAAATTCATTTAAACGCCTACAGGCTTACTTTTCTAGATGTGAATAAGAGTCAAGGCTTCTTTCACATCTATTCACTTTTACAATTATATCTTTTTTTTTAATGCTTTTAAAATAAAATTAGGATGATGATGTTATTTTATTTGTAAGTTCATCAATTTTTACTTTAAAATCCTCATCATCTTTGATTAAACTGTTGATTTTTTTAATTGTATGACTGATGGCGGTATGATCTTTCATTCCAAAATACTGGGCAAGCTGCGGCATTGTATTTTGTGTGAGTTCACGACATATATATATTGATATTCGGCGGGCATAAACGATATTTTTACTTCTGCCTTTTGAACGTATTTCACTAGGTTTTATATTTAAATCTTTAGCTACGATTTGGGTTATAGTTTCCATTGTAAGGTTTGCTCTGTTTTCATTCATTTGGTCTTTGAGCACATTTTTCGTAAAATCTAAATCAATATCAACATGCATAAGTTGTGAATAGGCATGTAGTTTTGAAAGTATGCCTTCTATTTCTCTTACATTACTGTCTATAACGGTTGCTATATAGTTGACTATGTCTTCAGAGAGTTTTACTTTATTGATTTCACATTTTTTCTTGATAATGGCTATTTTTGTTTCAAGTTCCGGTGGTTGTATATCAGCCACGAGTCCCCACTCGAACCTGCTTTGCAGACGAGCTTCAAGACCGCCGATTTTTTTAGGATGTTTATCTGCTGTGAGGATTATTTGTTTTCCTGCACCTTTTAATGCTTCAAAAGTGTGAAAGAATTCTTCTTGAATTCCTTCTTTATTGCTTAAAAACTGAATATCATCTATCAGAAGTACATCACATTTACGATATTTTTCCTGAAAACGTTCCATAGTTTTGTTTCTTACGTGTCGAATAAAATCATTTAAAAACTGTTCGACTGTTGTATAGATGACAACTTTGCCTTCATTTTGAAAAACATTGCCGGCTGCCTGCATAAGGTGAGTTTTACCAAGACCGACGCCACCGTATATAAAGAGAGGATTATAAACCTTTCCTGCATTTTCACTGACACTTTTTACGGCAGCATAGGCAAACTGGTTGGAACCGCCGACCATAAAGTTGTCAAAAGAGTGTGAAGGGTTTAAAAGTGAGCTGTTTTGTTTAACTTCTACATTTTTTTTTGTTTTTCTTTTTTCTATTGTATTTTTGAGTGTAATTTGCACATTTACTTTGGAACCGTTTTTAATTTCAAAAAGATGGGCAATTTTTTCTCTATATTTATTTTTAATCCAATTAACTACCAAGGCATTGGGTGCATAAAATATAGCTGCATCCCCTGTTGATTTTTTTATATCATAAGATAAATGTCTGAT
>CAZDEM010000158.1:0-4907 GCA_964504315.1 uncultured Sulfurimonas sp. | reverse complement strand
CATCTAAGTCAAGCTGATTGATTAAGGTCTGGATTTTGGATGTTTTATCTGTTTTATTCACAACTTGCTGCACTTATCATCTCTGCGTAATGCGGGGTGTTTTTTTTGCCTATAAAAGTGTAGGTTCCTATACTCAGAGAGTAAATGCTTGAATTGACATCGACTCCGTTACATGTAACCGTTTTACCTTGTTCATATTTTACTATTGTCTTAAGCATTTTTTCTCTTTGGGCTTCATTGTATTTGTTGTAAGCGACAGCACTGAGTATAATGACTAAAAGAACGACTCCGATAAGAAGCTTTTGAGGTTTGCCCAGTTCTGTAAAGTAATGCAGTGCCGCAAACAACAGTGCTACAATGATTAAACCATATATGTAAGCCACTATGCAGTTCCTCTGATCTGGTAGGTAATGTCACCGGCACCAAAACCGATTATAAGACCTTTGTTGAGTATTTCGACATCTTTGTTGTCTCTTATTACTGTTATAGTATTGTTTGCGCGTGATATTTTATCTGCCATTGTCAGATTATAGTCTTTAAAGCTCTCTTTAAAATCTATATCACGCGGTTTTTCTCCCGCAGACCAAACAGGCAGAATTATAAGCTCGGCGGCCCCGTCAAAACATTTTATAAATTCCTCTAAATTATCAATGGTTCTTGAATATTTGTGCGGCTGCCAAATAGCCGTAATCTTGTCAAAACCTTTGAGTGATGCATACTCTTTGACAGATTCAAAAGTGGCTTTTATTTCGGTAGGATGGTGTCCGTAGTCATCAATAATAACGCTGTCACTCTCAAAACCGACAATATCAAAACGTTTTTTAATACCTTTGAAATTTAAAAGATTTTTGCGTATATCTTCAATCTTCATAGACTCTTGTGCGGCAAGTATGGCAAGTGCGGCATCAATGGCAATGTGCTTTCCAAATCCCCAAACGTCAAAACTACCCAAATCCTTAAATGCAAAACGTGTGTGAGGCTCATTGTTTATGAGCACAAATTCAATTTCTTTGATATCTTTGCTGGGATAGAGCCAATGTGCATCGAATTTACCGACAAGTGTTGATAAAAAAGGATCTTCGGCATTTAAAACTTTTAACGGAGCAAGATTGATAAAGGTTTTGTAAGAGTCATAAAATCTTTCATAATTATAATCATAATACTCCATATGTTCAGGTTCTGCATTAATAACAATTGCACAATACGGATTTGAGTTTATAAAGCTCCCGTCACTCTCATCGGCTTCAAAAATCATTACATCGCTCTGTGCATCATATCTGACGTTTGAACCAAACTCTTTTGATTCTGCTCCTATGATGGCAGAACCATTCATGATGGCAGCAAGAATTGCGGTAGTAGTGCTTTTGCCGTGTGCACCCGCAACAGAGTAGACTTTTTGTTCATTAAGAATTTTCAGTAATGCTTCACGACGTGCCAGAACTTCTATGCCTTTTTCTTTTGCTGCAACAATTTCAGGATTGTCAGGACGGATGATAGCCGAATGAACAACTAAGTCTTGTTCATTTATGGCATTCGCTGAGTGAGGCACGGTTACATGTATACCAAGATCGCGCAGGTTTTGGGTTATGACACTGTCTTTGATATCTGAACCGCTTACCTCATGCCCTTTATAGTACATATATTGTGCAAGTCCGGATATACCAATACCGCCGATTCCGATGAAATGTATTTTCATGTCTTACCGCCTTTGTCTTTCATGTTATCTAGCAATTTTTGTGCCTCTTGCCTGAACTCACCTATGTAAAATGTTCCGGCTCTTTGTGTCGCCTCAATATCTGCAAGCCTATCTAAAAAATCGTCGAAAGAAATTTTTTCTTGTGCTGCCATCCAGTGAAGTTTCATAGCATTTGAAAATTTTTCATCATTGCTAAGCCCGCTAAGGACTTCAAAGAGTGCAGCGGCGTCATTAGCCTCACCGGCAGAGTAGTGCTCTACAGCATACTCGTATAAAGCGCGTAGGGTTGCAAAGTCCTGCACCTCATTTATATCCATTGCCCTGTGTTCTTCAAGTGTCTGCGTGAGCCTTTCCAGCGCCAAATCAAGTATATTTGCATAAAAGCCTTGGAGTGTTTCTTCATCAAAAGTATCATGTGCCTGCTGTTCCAATACATAAAGTGAGGCTATGTCACCATCTTGTTGTGCTTTTAAGACTTTTTCTTTTAACTTTTTATCTTTGCTCATTTAAACATTCCTTGATTCTTATAAGTGCATCTTTTGTTTTTTGCGGACTCTCAACGAGAGCAATACGAATAAAACCTTTACCCGGATTTTCACCTTTTGCATCTTCTCTGGCAAGATATTCCCCCGGCAGTACTTTGACATTATAGTTTTTGTAAAGTCTTTTGGTAAACTCAAGCGCATCACCGACGTTTATCCATAAGTAAAATGTAGCATCAGGAATTTTTGTTCCTAGTATTGTCTGTGCAATTTGAAAATTTTCTTTATAAACGACTCTTGATTTTGCAACATGTTCTTCATCATTCCATGCTTCGGCTGCCGCGTATTGCAGCGGCAGTGGTGAAGCACAGCCTATGTAGGTTCTGTATTTCATATACTCTCCCAATATTGTTGCATCTCCGGCTATAAAGCCTGAACGAAGCCCCGGCGCGGAGGAACGCTTGGAAATGGAGTTTATGACTAAAACATTTTTAAATGCGGCATTGTTTACATGTAAAGCGGCTTCAAGCAGTGAAGGAATCGGTTTATTGGTATATATTTCGCTGTAGCATTCATCATTTAACAATACAAAGTCATGTTTGAGAGCTAGTTTTACCCAATCTCCCAATTCCTCAAGGCTGAGTGTTGCTGTTGTAGGGTTATTTGGAAAGTTGAGTATAACCAAATCACATTTGGCTAATTCATTTTCATCTATCTCTGGTTTAAAGTTGTTTCTTTCGCTCAAATTAAGATGAATAACTTTTGATCGTGTTGCAAGGGCCGCCCCTTCATATATTTGGTAAAAAGGATTTGTGTAGGCAATAACAGGCTCTTTTTTATCAAAAAGTAAAAACTGCGGAAAGTTAAAAAGTACTTCACGTGTGCCAAATGTGGGAATTATCTGTGCATCGTTCAAATCAACATCAAATCTTTTAGAAATGAAACCTCTTTGTGCTTCTCGTAAAACAGATTCACCGGTCGTTTTTGGATATTTTTTTAAAAGAGCTGCATTTTTTGCTAAAGCTTTTTGTATAAAATCAGGTGTTTCAAACTGCGGTTCACCGATAGTTAAAACAGATGGAAAATAGCCTTTGTTGGGTTGTATGTTTTCAAGTAAATTTGTTAGTTTTTCAAATGGATAGGGTTCAAAATTCATCGTTATTATTGCCTTATTAAATTAAAGCAATTATATCTAAAAATTACTGTACAATAATTAATATAAATCTCAAGGAGAAAAAGATGAAGATAGTATTATCGGTTGTATTGGCAATGTTGATTGTCGGATGTAGTAATGAAAAAGATACACAAAAGAGTACACAAGAAAGCAATACTCCTCAAAGTGTTGAAAAAGTAGCTGCAAAAGCAGATGTGCAAAAAGTTGTGAAAAAAGAACAAAACACAAAAGAAAAAAGTGTGGCACAAGCTGTTGAAAAAACTAAAACGGTAGTAGCTGATGTTACAAAAAAAGTAGAAGAATCTGCTGCAAAAGTAAAAGAAGCAGTTCCTGTTGCTGCAGCGACTCCAAGTGTAGACGGTGCAAAACTTTTTACGGTTTGTTCAAGCTGCCACGGTGCGCATGCAGAGAAAAAAGCTCTAGGAAAATCTCAAATAATTAAAGGCTGGGATGAAACAAAAATTATAACGGCACTCAAAGGTTATAAAGACGGAACATACGGCGGAGCTATGAAAGCTGTTATGAAAGGGCAGGTTACAAAGCTCTCAGAGGATGATATAAAAGCTTTGGCAAAATATATTTCTAATTTATAAGTTTAGTGGCTGGGTACAAGTCTGTACCCAACCCCGTAAATACTTTCTATAAGGTTAGCCGGTATTTTTTTTCTTAGTTTTGATACTAATTTTCTAATATTTTGCGGATCAATATTTTCATTGAGAGATTGATAATAAGCAACAATATCTTCATTTGAATAAATTTTTCCGATATTTTCAGTTAACAATGTAAAGAAAATTATCTCATATTTTGTGAGATATATTGTTTTTTCATTTTCATAAAAAAGTTTTTTCACTTTGTCATATTTACATGTATTACTTAGATGAACAAAAGAACTATTATTAGACCCTGTTTTATTGTTTATAAGGTTGATTTTTTTAGCTGCATTCGTTAAAACTTCCATTAGTTCTTGATAATCAATCGGTTTTTTAACAAATCGCTCAATTCCAAGATTGATTAACGAAAGAAGATAGCTAGATTCGTCATGTGCAGATAAAACAATAATAGTCTGTTCAGGGTTAATGGCATAAATAGCTTCAGTTAATAAAACACCGCTTAGTTTTGGCATTTTTATGTCAGTCAAAACAATGTCATAATAGCCAAACCCATTTTTAGTGTAAAGTTCTATAGCCTCTTCGCCATTTGAAACACTGTCAACTTGTTGAAAAAAAGTTTTCAAGATTTCTGCAGTAGCTTCTCTAAGTTCGTCATGGTCTTCAGCAAACAATAACTTTAAGCCTTTCGCATTTTCTAGTAATTCTTGTGAGTTCATCATAATTATTTAACTTTTTTTTAATATTTAAACTAGTATAGCAAATATTACATATATATTCAAGTAAAGTCGATACAATTTTAAATATGAAAATAAATTGGGAAATTTTTAATGAAAGTAATAGTAAATGGAAATAGTAAAGTATTTAAAAATGGTGCAACACTTTTAGAAATATTAAAAGAACTTGATTTGGTAGATAAAGTTATGGCAGCTGCAGTAAATATGGAG
>CAZDEM010000157.1:0-4909 GCA_964504315.1 uncultured Sulfurimonas sp. | reverse complement strand
TCACTGCACCCTGTCAATAAAAATATAAGCAAAAGAAAAAGAAAACCTTTCATTTTTCACCTTTTATAATAAATTTTTAAATTCTTCATATTATAGTGCAATAAATCTAATATTTATTCTAAATTCACATCACAAACACTACACACTAGCGTGCTATACTTTGAAAATCAAAAAAACAGAGGAATAGTTTATGAAAACCGTGATACTCAGTATTTTTTTACTTTGCACCGGGGCACAGGCAATAAGTTTAGACAAAATTATTGACACCTCTTTGTCAAAAAACCCTTCTCTGGAATCTATTAATGAAAGAATCCAGGCAAACAAATACAACATAGCAGTCTCGGACCAATTTGCAAATCCTGAGCTGCTTATAACCAAAAATACATTGGACTCATCACAGGCAATGAGCAAATCTGTTGTAAGTTTTAAGCAAAAAATTCCTTTTTATAACAAACGCGCAACAAACAAAAAAATTGCACTGGCCGAGGATGCCCTGCTAAATGAGAAACTAAATGCCGCCAAAACAAAACTTGTCGAGAAAATAAAGGATGAAGCATATACCATTTGGAAACTGGGTGAATTATACAGAATTATTGATGAATATGTAACACTCACAAAACAAAATATTGATCTGTATGAATCTTATACAAGCATTGATGAAAATCAGCATATCGGTATAATGAAAGCAGAACTTTCCCTCTCAGACCTGCAAATTCAAAAGAGTGTATTGCGAGAAAAAATCAGCTCAGCTTATGCACGGCTCTCTTATCTGGCAGCATTTAAAATCAAACATTTAGATATAGCTTTGCAAATGGGAGCAAAACCAAACCTCTCAAAACTTCAAAAATCTTTGAGTGGAAACCCCGATATAAAGATAAAAGACAAAGAAGTGCTCAAACAAAATGCAAAATTAAAAATGGCAGATCTAAACAATTATCCTGATATTAATCTTATCGCCGGGTATGCGCTCAGAGAAAATTTCAACAACTATTTTACTTTCGGTGTCGGTTTGAGTCTGCCGATATACGGCAGGGAAGATTACAAAGAAGAAGAGGCTCGTGCTATGGTTTTATCTGCAGCAAGCCAAAAAGCAGACACGCAAATATCTGTCAATGCCGAACTTGAATCTTACTATGCGCGAATGCTCTCTTCATATGAAATTTATCATATTATTCAAGATGATGCTCTGCCACAGGTAGCACATATGTTTGAACTTTCAGGCTCCTCTATCTCAATCGGTGCTGATTTATTTAAATATATTGATGTTTTATTTCAAAAACTTGATTTGGAACAAAAAAGCATTCAAGCAGTAACAAATTATAATCTGGCAAATGCCAAAATAGCACAACTCAAAGGAGAGATGAAGTGAAAAATTTAAAATTCATACTACTTTTTTTACCATTACTTGTTTTAGCCAAAGAAGCGTCAGTAGAACAGCTTTTTTCAGTACAAACAGTAAAGGTACAAAAGATTAAAACAAGTCACAGTAAAAAAAACTACGGTTTTGTAAAAGCAGACGAGGCAAGAGTCTATGAAATCAGTCCTCGTTTTGGAGGTTTTGTTGAAAAACTGTATGCCGATAAAATCTACAAATATGTAAAAAAAGGCGAGCCATTGGCAGTTGTTTACTCCCCTGAGGTTTATAAAGCAAAAGAAGATTATGTCAACTCTTACAAATATACAAAAAACAGACAAAACAAAGGCATGCTTAAAAGTGCAAAACTCAAACTCTCTTTGCTTGAAGTTGCCCCCAATGAAATTTCAAAACTTGTAAAAGAGAAGAAAGTGTCGCCAAATACAACTATTTATGCACCCCAAAGCGGTTATATTTTTGTCAAAAATATTAATGAAGGTTCCGCGTTCAATGCAAAGGCAAACCTTTTTGAAATTGTGAATCTTGATGATGTATGGGTGGAAGTACAGGTATTTGAAGATGATGTGAAATGGCTTAAATATGCAGATGATTTTCGTGTCAGCTTTAAAACGACTGGCAAAAAGTATAAAACACATTCTAAGTTTCTCTACCCTAATCTTAACCCTAAAGAGGCAACACTCACACTCAGACTTACTCTGCAAAACAAAGGTAATACGCTCTTTCCTGGAATGTATGCAGATGTTATTTCTACGGACAAACCAAAAGAGTATTTGACTCTGCCTCAAAGTGCAGTTATTTTAAAAGACGGCAAATATTATGTATTTGTTGTCGGAGAATTTGAGGGAGAATACGAACCGATAGAAGTAGATGCAAAACCACTTGACAATAAAACCTACATCATAATAAGCGGTCTTAATGCAGGCGATGAAGTAGTCAACAATGCACTTTTCATGATGGACAGTGACGCACAAATAAACGGACTTTACTAGTCCAGTGCTTCACGCACATCTTTGGCAACTTTTTTTTCATCTACAAAAAAGAGAAGCAGTGCTCCGAGAATAAAAAGAATAGAAACCGAAGCGATAGAAAGTCGTGAATTATGGCTAAAAAGTGCAACAGCACCGACTAAAAGAGGTCCTAAAATAACTGCAAATTTTCCAAGCAGATCATAAAAACCGAAAAATTCCGCCGCATATCGCTGCGGTATCATTTTTGCATAATATGAACGGCTCAAGGCCTGAATACCGCCTTGGACAAGAGAAATAAGCAGAGCAAGTATATAAAATTCATAAACATCCTCCATCATTGAAGCATATATAATAATAAAAATATAAACACTGATGCAAAGATAGATGACTTTTTTTGTATCCCAAATATCGGCAAGTTTTGCAACAATGAGTGTGGCAGGAAAACCGACAAACTGCACAATAAGCAGCGCCTTAATCAGGCTGCTGCTGTCAAACCCAAGTGCCATTCCGTAATCAACTGCCATACGAATGATTGTGTCAACCCCGTCAATATAGAGCCAGTATGCTACTAAAAAAAGCAAAAGTCCTTTAAGACTTGTCACTCTTTGAAATGTTTTTTTAAGCCGCAGATAGCCTGCAACCAATAAAATATTTTTTCTCTTTTTTTCTCTCTTTTTCTCTTCTACAAACAACAAAAGAGGAAGCGAAAAAAGCGCCCACCACACAGCTACACTGATAAAAGAGGCTTTAATCGCCACAGCCTTGTCCGCAAAGCCAAAAAATGAGGGATCCTGCACCATAAAAACATTCAATGCAAATAAAATCCCGCCGCCGAGGTACCCAAGAGCAAATCCGAGACCCGAGACATAATCGACATTTTTATCATCACTCACAGAGGGGAGCAGCCCGTCATAAAAAATGTTTGAACCCATAAAACCAATGTTTCCCAGAGTATAAATAAACGCCGCCATCTGCCACTCTCCCTGCTCGACAAATACAAGTGAAGCACTCATCAAGATACCTAGAAATGCAAAAAGGAATAAAAAACGCTTCTTCAACGAACCCGCATCGGCAACAGCCCCAAGCAAAGGAGCAATAAGCACAACCACAAAACTCGACAGAGAGTTGGCAAAACCAAGTTCTGCCGTACTCACCGTCACATCTACTCCCACACTATAATAGGACTTGAAAAAAATAGGAAAAAACCCCGCCATAACCGTAGTTGCATACGCCGAATTTGCCCAATCATACAATGCCCAGGAGTACATAGATTTTTTGTTGTTGTTTTGCATAAGACTATTTTATAGCAAAGTTGGTTAAAGGGGTGTTAACAACATTTGTATAATGCACCTCAAAACTTTAAGCGACATAATGTCCCTTTATTAAGATTTACATTCAATAAGTCAACATTTTGTCCTAAAAAAACCTATATTTTCATTACATTTTGTCATATTTCTACCAATTAAAAGACATTTTTGCTGTTCTATTATCCATGATATAATGTGTTTTTATGATATACTATTCCTTGAATAAATAGTTATATCCAAAAAGCCACATTATCTGGAAATTTGAATATACCTATTTTACAAAAATTGGTAAATTTAATTTTTCGGAGGTCTCTGATGAAGAGATTATTGAGTTTATGTGTTTTTTTTACAATTATTATTTTTGGTGGCTGTAGTAGGCAGCCAAATATTCAACCCGTTGTTTTGATACAAGATAACCATGAAAATGAATCTTACTCTTATCAATTATATAATAAAAAAGTTGACTATCAAGTGCTTGGTGTTTATAAAGATATTGATTTTGATAAATTAACTCTTATTTTAAACAAAATGAAAGAAAAAATAAATAGTCAAAAAAAGACTTTTAAAAAAGTTTTAGTACCCTATTCTTATGATGAAGAAGTCTCAATTTGTAAAAAACGTGTATTTATGGGTCGTTATGGCAGATTTAGAAATAGTATAGAACGAGACAACCTGTTAAGCTACTGTATGGATAAAATATTTAATGAAAGAAAAGCTACTTATAGTGGTAACTCTTCAATTGCAACAATAAAAGATGGTTATCTTAATATTTCTTCGAGTCTTGGCAATGGGAATAATGTTCTTCAACATTGGAAAAAAGTAAAAATACTCAAAATTGAAAAAAAAATTTATTTAGTTATCGAGTTTGATCGCAATAATATATGGAAAGATGAACTCGTAAAGATACGTAAAAATTTATTAAAGAGCATTAAAGACAAAAATATCATTGGTTACAAGAACCCTAAAGTTGACTTAAATGTTTTTCATGAATTATTATAAAATGCTGAATTACACAACTATCTCAGATGAAGCAAAATTAAAACAAGCTGATATTAATTTAAAATAAGTGAAAAATTATTTTTATCTCCTTATTTAGCTTTATAGTAGGATATATTGTAAAATTAGATAATTTACAATTTCTAGCAATTATAATTTCATCATTTGGAATGTTGTATATTGCTATAGGGTTTAAAATTAATGCCTTAAAAATCTATGATGAAGTTTACAAAGAAGATATAACAAAACAGAGTAATCGCCAC
>CAZDEM010000156.1:0-4957 GCA_964504315.1 uncultured Sulfurimonas sp. | reverse complement strand
TTGAAAACCGGCGAGGGTCATACCTCCCAGGGTTCGAATCCCTGAGGGTCCACCACTTTAAACCCCATAAAACGCCAATTCTAAAATCAAGTGCAATTTCCATCTAGTCTAACTCGCTAATTTTCTACTCATCTCACTAATAATACACCATAAGTATATTATTGTATCAAAAAATGATATAATTAGATCATGAAAACATATCAAGAGAAAAAGAAATGGATTTGGGAAGATGATAAATTCCCTAACTTTGTTTATAATAATATTAATTTAGACAGACTGAACCATAAATTTGGTCAGTTAGATATGGTTGAAAAATTTATGTCCCAAGATGATACAAACACCTTACAACTAGATAGACTCATAAATGAAGCTCTCTCTACTTCCGCAATAGAAGGTGAGATACTACAACATTCATCTGTTCGCTCTTCTATCAATAAGATACTTAAACTTGGGCTGGAAGATGACTACAGTTATACAAGAGAATCAGATGCTCTCATAGAGATTCTAGTTGATGCAAAAACAAATCGAGTACCATTAAATGAGAAGAGACTACTCCAGTGGCATAAGGCACTGTTTCCAACAGGAAGTTCAGGGCTCAGAAATATAAATGTAGGATACTATAGAACAGATAGTGAGGATATGCAGATAATTTCAGGTGCTTGGAACAGAGAAAAAGTTCACTATATAGCACCACCATCTGCAAATATTGCAACACTAATGGATCAGTTTCTTATCTGGCTCAACAACAATAATACACACAATGCACTGCACAAAGCTGCTATTGCTCATCTATACTTTGTTCTGATTCATCCTTTTGATGATGGAAATGGAAGGATTGCTAGAGCAATAACAGATTATGTACTAGCTCAAGCCTCTCTTGCAAATGCAAAGTTTTATTCTATCTCTACAACAATTTATCAGAGAAGAAAAGAGTATTATGATGTATTAGACAAAGTTTGTATAAATACTAACCAAGATATAACAGCATGGATGGAGTGGTTTATGCAACTATTAGAAGATTCCGTTGATGCGACACTATTAGAGATAGAAGTTGTTCAGATTAAAGCAAATTTTTGGGATAGGCATAGAGAGACTAAACTCAACGAAAGACAGAAGAAAGTTATACTAAAAATGTTATCGTATCTACCGGATGAATTTGAAGGTGGCATGAGAGTTCAAAAATATATGGGCATAACAAAAACCACAAGATTAACAGCGAGTAGAGATTTATCAAATTTACTATCAAAAGGGGTAATGCAAAGCCATGGAAAAGGTAGAGGAGTTTACTATAATTTAATTGTATAAAAACATCTCATCCATGACGCTTGACATCCGCCACTTTATGACCCAATCCGCGATTTTATATTCAGAGATATTTTCTAAATTTAACTACACTTTTGTAAATTTTCACAAAAAATTACAGCATATATAATGTATAATACTTACTATGATAAAGCTACCGATACATGACGTCCTAGAAGATGTAAAAAACTCACTGCAAACTCACAATACACTCATTTTACAGGCTCCTCCAGGTGCAGGAAAGAGCAGTGTTGTACCTATTTCTTTGCTTGACGAGGCTTGGCTCGGCGATAAAATAATCATCATGCTTGAGCCGCGACGTGTAGCCGCTCGTATGGTTGCTTCTCAAATGGCAAAACTTCTGGGCGAAGAGCTGGGACAAAGTGTCGGCTATCAGGTAAAAATGGACAGCCTGCACACTAAAAGCACCAAAATTTTAGTTGTAACGGAAGCTATTTTGGTTCGTAAACTCCAAAGCAACCAAACTTTGGATGACGTAGCTATGATTATTTTTGATGAGTTTCACGAACGCAGTATTCATACCGATTTATCACTCGCACTCTCTTTGCAGGTGCAAGAACTTTTACGTGATGATTTAAAAATTTTAATAATGTCTGCTACGCTTAACTCAAATGAAATTTCTTCTTTACTTGGTGAAGTTCCCGTTATTACTTCAAAAGGCAAAATGCATGACGTTCAAAATATATATCTTGACATCACAACAAAACAGCCTGATGCAAGGTCTCTCAACTCCTTACTTTTAAATACAACACTTAAAGCCATTAAAGAAAATCAGGGAGATATTTTAGTCTTTTTAGCAGGAGTTAAAGAGATAAAGAATTTACAAAGTTCACTTTTAAACTCCTTGGGGTATAAAGATGTCTTGATTTTACCGCTCTATTCTTCATTACCAAAAAACGAGCAAGACAAGGCTTTATCACCATCTTCAAAGCGAAAAATAATACTCAGTACAAACATTGCGCAGACATCCCTTACCATAGAGGGTGTGAGGGTAGTTATAGATTCCGGTTTAGAGAAGCAGTCGCGATACAACTACTCAAATGCCATGAATCATTTGGAGACGACTTTTATTTCAAAAGACTCGGCTGTACAAAGAGCCGGTAGAGCCGGTAGACTCTCAAGCGGAATATGCTACAGGCTTTGGCATGAATCAAAAATACTACAACAATCAACAAAGCCTGAAATACTTCGGACGGATTTGTCTTCACTTGTATTAGATTTGACTTTATGGGGTGTTCATGACTTTAATGAACTGAAATTTCTCGACACCCCAAACACAAAAATCATCCAAGAGACAAAAGAAGTTTTAAAAGAGCTTGCTATGCTTGATAACTCGTTTAAAATCACCCTTTTTGGAAAAGACGCTCTGAGCCTTGGACTTCACCCCAGATTTGCCTATATGATTTTAAAAGCCAATGACTTGGGGTTTGCATATGAAGCCTGCCTGCTAGCCTCACTTTTAGGAGAAAAAGATATTTTTAAAAACTCGTCAAAAGAGAGCGATATATTGTCAAGGTACACACATCTGTTTGAAAAAGATTTCAATAGTGAATATATAAATAGATTTAGAGCCAAAGAGGTTATAACCGGAGCAGAGTTCTTTTATAAAAAACTCAAAAGCATTAAACAAGCGGTAAAGAAAAACAGTTCGCTTAATACAGAAATACTAAGCGTATTACTCCTTTTTACCTATCCTGACAGACTGGCAAAGCGCAGAGTCAACAATGACAACAGATACATACTCAGCAATGGCAAAGGCGCATTGTTACATGCTGAGGATTCCTTGTTTAATCAAGAGTATTTGGTTGCAGCAAATCTCCATGCACATGACAAAGATTCGGTTATAAACCTGGCACTTAGCATAACAATGGCAGATATAGAACAATATTTTTCTTCGTTCATTACCAACAAAAAATCTATAAGCTACAACAAAGAAGCGAAGAAGTTTGACATAAGAGAGGAGACCTGCTTTTTGCAATTGCTGCTGCACTCCAAACCTCTTCAGCCGTCTGCAAAACAAGACTTTACAAAACTGCTTTTAGAATTAGTAAAAAAAGAGGGATTAGAAATTCTTACCTGGAGTAAAAAAGCCACAAAATTACAAAACAGGGTAAACTTTTTAAATCACTATCAGGAGTTTATAGACTTTAGTGATGAAGCACTGCGTAATACACTTGATATTTGGCTGGAGCCTTACCTTTCAGGCATTACAACCATCAAAGAGCTGGAGTCCTTAGATGTTTACATTATGTTACTGACACTTTTGCCATGGGACAAACAGCAACTCTTAGATACTATGGCACCCGTTGGTGTGAAAGTTCCAAGCGGTTCAAACATACACATAGATTATTCCGACTATGAAAAACCGTCTATGCGCGTAAAAATACAGGAAGTTTTCGGTCTGAATGAAACGCCAAAAGTACTTAATAATACGCTCTCTTTACAAATTCACCTTTTGACACCGGCGATGACTCCTATGCAAATAACTTATGATTTGAAAAGCTTTTGGGAGAACTCCTACACCGAGGTTAGAAAAGAAGTAAGAGGGAAATACAAAAGACACTATTGGCCAGAAAACCCTTTTGAAGCTATTGCCACAAATAAAACCAAAAAACATATGATAAAAAGTTAAAAAGCATATTCTTTTAGCTCCTCTATGATATAATGACACGATGCATAAACTAATAACTATCTTTCTGTCTTCTACCCTTGCCCTTTTAATGGCAAGTGAGCCCATCACTCCATTGCCGCAAACTGTAAAAGTCAATCAAACAAAGGCAGAACTCGGAAAAGAGCTCTTCTTTGACCCTATTCTCTCGCATGATGACACTATCAGCTGTGCAACATGCCACAACTTGCAACAGGGTGGTGATGATGGACTCAAGTTTTCTTTTGGTATTAAAGGGCAAGAGGGGACAGTTAATGCACCGACAGTTTATAATGCTGTATTTAACTTTAGACAGTTTTGGGATGGTCGGGCAAAAGATCTGCAAGAACAAGCCGCGGGACCTATTGAAAATCCTATTGAAATGGGCTCTTCCTTTGAAGAAGTCATAGCAAAACTCAAAAAAAGCAAATATAAAAAAATTTTTGATGCAATCTATGACGATGGTATTACAAAACAAACCATTACCGATGCCATAGCAGAGTATGAAAAAACACTCATCACACCAAATTCTCGCTTTGACAAATATCTCAGAGGCGATGAAAACGCACTCACGCAAAATGAAAAAGAAGGGTATGGGCTTTTTAAGTCAAAGGGATGTGCAAGCTGTCACCACGGGGAAAATATTGGTGGCAATCTGTATAATAAATTCGGTATTTTTAACGAAACAAACTCAAAATGGCTGGGAAGATATAATATTACTCACAAAGAGAGAGATAAATATTTTTTTAAAGTTCCCTCACTTCGTAATATTGCAAGAACCGCGCCCTACTTTCATGATGGACGTACATATGATCTTAAAGAAGCTGTTAAAATTATGTCTCAGTATCAACTTGGCCGCCATATTACCAAAGAAGAGATTTCAAAGATAGCAGCTTTTTTAAGATCACTTAATGGTGAACTTCCTAAAAATATTGAGCCATGATGATAGAGAAATTTAAACAGGCCGACAGAACTACATTTATACTC
>CAZDEM010000155.1:0-4961 GCA_964504315.1 uncultured Sulfurimonas sp. | reverse complement strand
TGTTCTTCAGCATAGCCGTAGCTACGGTGAAGGTTATCTAACGCTGAGTAAAGTTTTCTTCTTTTTGCCCTACGGGAGAATTAAAAAGCAGCAATCTTGCAACAAAAAAATGTTTTATCCTTAGCTCAGGCTAGGCATAAAAATTTATTTTGCACAATCTTACCGCTTTTTAACTCTCTGAGTCTTATAGGAATTTTGCAAGAAGTCTAATAAATTAGATATGATTTGGATAAAAATGAACTACATAGATGACTTAAAAAAAGTCGTAGAAATAAATTCCTATACAAAAAATAAAGAGGGTGTCAATCTCGTCGGCGAAATTTTTGATGAGTGGTTTGAAGCATTGGGCTTTGAGACTACCATCTATAAACGAGACAATATAGGTGACCATCGACACTATAAATCTTTACATGTAAAGAATTCTCCCAAATTACTTTTATTAGGACACATTGATACCGTATTTCCTCCCGGAAAATTTGAATATTTCACTGAAGATGACGAATGGGTATACGGACCGGGAGTGTGTGATATGAAAGGTGGCAATATTGTACTGCTGGAAGCTCTGCGTCAGCTTACATGTAAAGGCTTGAAAATTCAAAATATTGATATACTTTTTGTCAGTGATGAAGAGACGGGCAGTGATGATTCAAAATATCTTACAGCAGAACTCGCTCGAGAATATGACTATTGCTTTGTTTATGAAGCGGCAGGTATAAACTTAGAACTAGTCACAGGAAGAAAAGGTGTTGGAACATTTTTTATAGATATAGAAGGAAAAGCAGCGCATGCAGGAAATCATTACAGGGATGGAACTGATGCAAACTTGGAACTTTCCTATAAACTTCAATCTCTCGTAGCATTAACAGATTTGCAAAAAGGAACCACTGTTAATATTGGCAAAATTGAAGGTGGTATCGGGGCAAATACAATTTCTCCACATGCAAAAATGATATTTGAATTAAGATACAAAATTTCACAAGAGAGAGACAGGGTATTAAAGGAGATAGAAAATATTGTACAAAAATCTTTTGTTGATGGCACTACCTCTACTCTCAGCGGCGGAATACAAAGAGATGTAATGCAAACATCCGCCTCATCTTTGGAGTTGTTGAAAAAAATTGAGATTATTACAAAGCATTCAATTACTTATGAAGAGAGAGGCGGTGTTAGTGATGCTAACATTGTAAGTTCATGCGGCGTTGTAACGCTTGATGGTTTTGGACCTTACGGTGATGGTGACCATACGGTAAAAGAGAGAGCGCGTAAAAGCAGTTTTATTAGCAGAATAGAAATGAGCAGTGATGTATTTAAGTATTTTATAAAAAATTTAAGTTTTTAGAGGGAGAGGGTATAAATGAGTAATAAAAAAATAGGAATGTGGCTGTATAAAAATGGCGGTGGCGAAAAAATAGGAAAAAAAATAATAAAAAAGTTGAAAGAACGAGATATTGATGTCTTGGATGATATCAATTTACGCCATGCAATTGCAAAGAATTCGCATATAATTTATCATGGGGAAGAACATCATGGAGAGAAACTTGACAAATTAGACCTGTTCTTTTCTTATAACGCAGGGGAGCAGACACTGTATCAGATGTATCTTTATCAGGCACTTAACCGTATGATTCCTATGATTAACTCTTATGATTCTTTTGCTTTGACGGAAGATAAATTTCATACTTCAATTGTATTAAGAAATAATGGTGTTAAGACTGCTGATTATAAATTATGTCACAGAGATGATGGACATGAACTGAAAAAGATAATTAAAAAATGGGATAAAATGGTTTACAAACCAACCGATGGATGGGGTGGTGTTGGACTTACTAAAATAGAAAGTGAAGCAAATTTGGATATGTTGATGCCATTTCTCAATCAAATGGATTTACGTTATTTCTATGTAGAAAAATTTATCAATTATGATAATACAGATTTTAGGGTGGATATTGTTGATGGAGAATTTGTGGCATGTTATGGACGAAAAGCAAGCGGAACCGACTGGCGGACAAACGTTACAAGCGGCGGTAGTGTCTTTGTACGTGAAGCTAATGATGAAATTATAGATATTGCGAAAAAAGCATGTAAAGCAACAGGCGTAGATATTGGGGGTGTTGATATTATTTATGATAGAGATAAAGAAGAATATATAGTTTTAGAGGTCAATGGTATTCCTGCTTTTGCCACACCTGAACAAGAAAAAATGGGATTAAACTTTAATGATAAAAAAATCGATTTAATTGTAGATTTAATTGACAGAAAAACGAACTAAGAGTATTATTGCGAAAAAAATGAAGGCAATACCTTGAGACAACAATATAGTTCATATGATGAATGTGTAGATTTTTTTTACTCTGCACAAAAGAGACATCCTAACCTTGTTAAAGTAGAGACTATAGGTAATACATGGGAAAACAGAGATATTATTGCTGTCTCAATTTCAAAAAATGTAGATTTACATGTAAACAAACCTGCCCTTTTTTATACGGGTACAATTCATGCAAGAGAGTGGATAGGTATAGAACTTTCTCTCTCTTTCGCAAAATATATTTTAGAGCACATTGATTATGACCCTCAACTCAATCAAATACTTGATAAGACGACACTGTATATGGTTCCCTGTGCAAATCCTGATGGTTTTGAATATTCAAGAAATCATTTTGCTTTTTGGAGAAAAAATCGCAGAAAAAATCCTGATGGAAGTTACGGTGTAGATTTAAATAGAAATTTCAGCGTAGGCTTTACCCCGAATAAAAACTATACTTCTAATGTGTATTCAGGTCCTGAACCATTCAGTGAACCTGAAACTGCAGCACTGCGTGATTTTGTATTTATGCATAAAAATATAACAATTGCATTAGACTACCATTCTCAGGGAAATGTTTTTTTCCCTGCACATAATTTTATACATGAAGATGCTGAGGATGCAATTGATTTGAACCTTTTAGCCGGGAATATGGCAGAGGAGATAAGAAAAGAGTCTTTGCGTGAGTATGGTATACATATGGGAAAACCGCCGGTGCATTTGATTTCGGGAAGCGGAAGAGAATTTTACTACTCTCAAGGTGCTCTTTCTTTAGTTGCCGAAGTCGGTACGAGAAACATCAGTGATTATATTGAACATATGAGCGAAAATATACAGGAGAATATTCCTGCTTTAATTATGGCACTCTCAGAAGTTAATAATTATAAGAAAGAAAATAATTTACAGCGAGTGCAAAATTTCACCGCAATAACTATCGGGGCAAAAGAGATAGAACTTTCATGGGATTATATAGAAGATGAGACAATTTATTTTGAAATTTATCGTTCGAAAAAATTAAAAGGTTTTGCTCAAGCTTCTAATCGTATTGCTGTGACAAAAATGAAAAATTTTACAGATTCTAATTTAAAAAGTTCGACAAACTACTATTATTATATTCGCGCAGTATGTAAAGAAAAATCAATAAAATCCCCCTATGCACAGCTTGTTGGTGTAAGGACAAAGCCGGCTGAAAATATGTTTTCCAAAATTTTATATCCGGTTGCGAGTAAAATAGGCTATGTTGGGGAAAAGACGCAAAAAAACAAAGATCATTTTGGAAACAACTCATTGTTTGTCGGAATTTCAGAACAAAAGGGTGAGTGTTACGGAGTGTGTGGATTTTCCTTAACGACAATTCCTGAAAATGCAATTATTACAGCAGCCAAAATTTCTTTTTATCCAATGAACAGAGTTGCGGTGCAGGTAGAGCGTTACGGTCAATGGCGAGTCGGACAGATGGACGAGCGTACAATAGACAATATAGACAGTTTTGATGAAATAAAAAATGCAAAAATGCTTTCTTATATAGACAGACCAACATGTTCACATCAGCTAGCCCAAGGTGTGTGGCGCGAGTATCAGTTTGCTGAGCAGGAAGTACAAGTTCTTGAAAAAGCTTTAAAAAGAAGAGAAGCCTATTTTAGGATGCAGGGACCTACTTCCTTACCACTTGACAGAGCTTCTCAGCTTATGCAGTGGGATATAGGATATGGAAAGTTCAGCGGTGGTCTGACATATAGGCCAAAACTTGATATTTCATATACTATAAATGAAGCAAAATTAGACATTCAATCTTCTTATGAATATACGGTTAATAGTGACAACATTAAAGATACTGCACTTAAATCTGGATATGATGCTGATGAAAATTTGAAATATGCCTGTATAGAGTTTGATTTATTAAATTTACCGGATATGGAAAATACAGTAGTTTCAGATGCATATATAGATATGCTGGCATATAAAGTCAATGCAAAAGAAAATAATCTGCGTTTTCATATAGAGTTAGTTGAACCGATTGAAGGTAAAATAACATATGAAAAGATAAAAAATAGAAATATAATTGAAAGAATCGGATATGATGTAAGTATCACTGATATAAAAAGAAGTGCCAAGCAGAGGTTTGTTTTCGATACCTATGCAATTAATGAAATGCTTGAACTCGCAAAAGAAACAAAAAAAGCTTTTTTTGTAATCTCCGCCTCGTCTGAAAGTGAAACATCAAAAGGCGTTGATATAAACTGGATAGATCATAAAAAGCTTAATAAACCGATTTTAACATTGGATTATATTCGCAAAAGAAAAAACCCACCTAAGCAAATACAAAATTTACGAACGAGTATGGAAAATGGAATAATTAAATTACAATGGGATATTCCAGATGATGACGGATATAAAGGTGCAATTGTTGTAAAAAATAGATTTAAAATTCCATGCTCCCCATATGATGGTCAAAAGTTATATGGAGGAAGTGATAATTATACTTACGATAACTTTGGTGATCTTGATGTACATAAATACTATGCAGTCTTCTCATATGATGATGTTCCAAATTTTTCTGAACCTGTATATATTGAAGTAAATAATTAGAACTTTGTTAGAAACAAAGTTCTATAAAAAGTAACAAATAAAAAACTTCAAAAACTTCTCATAAATCCTT
>CAZDEM010000154.1:0-4972 GCA_964504315.1 uncultured Sulfurimonas sp. | reverse complement strand
TGCTTCTATGGTTCGTGTAATTGTCACCGCATCACTTCGCAGCAGATGAAATCCGCCTGAGAGTTTTATGATATCTTTGTCTATTATCTCACGTGCTACCTGTGTAATATTTTGCACACCGAAGTGTCCACAACCCGTAAGCAGCTCCGGTTTTTGTGCATCAATAACTAACGACTGTTCAGGCATTGTTTCACCCAAAAGTCCAGTAGAGTAAAGGTTTGCAAAAAGTTTCACCGGCTTTTTGCCGATAACCACAACCTCTTTTACTAGACTTTTTAAATCTTTTATGAGATGTTTTGAAAGTGAAGCAGGGACAAAGAGTGTCACATTAGGATTGAGCTCAATGATGGAATCAATGCCACCAATATGATCCCAATGTGAATGTGAGATAAAAACATACTCTATCTCATTTACATCCACACCAAGAGTGCACATATTTTTTAAAAGTACACGACCATTGCTTCCTGTATCAAATAAGAGTTTATACTCCTGCAGATAAGCAGAAAATCCCCATAGAGATTGGCAGCTATCGCATATTTTATAGTTGTCAAAGAGAACCTGCATACTTACACTACGACTGTTTTTGCACATAAGTAACAAATTTGTCTTTGGCTATCTCTTGAAAAAAAATCAGATGTCCATTTTTTTCAAACTCTTCAATAAGCGGCTCAGATTTAAAATCTGATGTTATAAGCAGTATCTTACCATTTTGCATTTTTCGTAAAATGTTATAGGATTTGACTAAAGGGTTTTCTTCTTTAATCAATCTTTCATCTGAACATACCTGTGCAACCTCATCACTGCCTGAGTGCATCCAGCCGCTCTTTATATCTCCCGCAACAACATCAAAGTTTGCAAGTTCGACTAAACTTAAACCAATAGAGTTGGAATATTTTGATGTTCTTGTAGAAAATACACCGCGAGGTGTATCTGTAAGCTCACAAAAAGAAGATTTCACTGTGGCGATTTGTCTAAGATTTATCTGCATTTTTTGCTTCCTTTTATTTTATGATTGTAACAACAAAAGCACCTCTGAAGTCACCTTCTTTGTAACCGATTGCTTTGTCATCCGGATATTTTGCTTTAATGAATTTATACGCCTCCGGATCTCTTGTCTGTGCATCTCCATGACAAGTAAGACAGACACCTTTTTTGATAAAAAGAGGTTTATAAACTTTATAACTGTTTTTAGAGATCTCTTTTACTATCATCTTCGGTACTTTTTTACCTACATTAACATCTTCTTGAATCTGCTCTAGCACTTTTGCTTCATCTACTGTTGGCTTATCTGCAGGATTTCTGTATTTTAAAGAGACTCTTTTAACACTTACACCTTTTTTATAACCATTATTTGCTTTTTTTACCAAGTCACTTGCTTCACTTGAACAAAATTTAGCCGCCTGCATCGGTCCGCCTGCTTTCATATTTTGTTTCATGTGAATTTTAAGTGTTTTACCCATCTTCATAATGGCAACTTTTGCCTCTTGTTTAATTTCCTTGTTTGTTGCAGCACTTAAAAGTGTCGTACTTGCTACTAACATCATTGATAATGCAATTTTTTTCATTTTTCTTCCTTTTTTAAAGTTTGACGAATAGTCTCTTCATCCGTTTTTCTTTCATCATATTTGACAACTACAACATGTTCTGTATCATTAATATACCACTCTACAACCCCTTTGAGTTGATGCAAATCTTCATGTTTTGCATGGTCAGTATCATCAAGATGAATATAAGCGATTTTTGTTTTTGCGGGATTATCAAGTGTAAAAAGCATTACAGCCCAAAGAATACAAAGAACAATAATTCCATCTGCAATATGATTAAGAGAAGTGATATCAAGTAGCATACCACCAACAAAACCACCTAAGAAAGTTCCAAAGTAGCCAAAGCTATTAAAAATTCCAAGCACTTTTCCTCTTTGATGTACTTTTGCATACTTTGAAGCTAAAGATTGTAAGATAGGTTCCTGTAAATTAAAGCCTATAAAAAAAATAATAATCCCAATAACAAATGCCATATAGGTATGACTCATCCCGATAATAAGATAAGAGATAGCCAAAAACAAGACACCAAGGAGTAAAATGAGTTTAAACTTTCCTTTCTTCTCCGCAATCATCGCTGCAGGTCCCATAGCCAATATACCAACAACCATAGATGGCAGGTAGATTTTATACAAATCACTCTCTGCCCATCCGTATGTTTTTATAAGAACAATAGGAATAATCATAAAAGCAAAAGTCATAAAACCTTTGACAAGCATATTTGTAATGTTCATCTTCATCAGGTTGCTATTTTCAAGTAGTTTAAATTTATCACTCTCCAGATAAGTATGTTTAATAACAGGAGGATCAGGAACATATTTAATCAAAATAAAAATAGAAAAAAGAGCTAAGAATGTTACAAAGTAAAAGAGTGTAGGAACGCCACCAAAATAGCTGGCAATTGCAGGACCTGCAACCATAGAAAGAGCAAATGCCATCCCGATACTTCCACCCATCATAGCCATTGCTTTTCCGCGTTCCTCTTCTTTTACCACATCACTGATGGTAGCGGTAATAACAGAGCCAATAGCCCCCGCCCCCTGAAGTAGTCTTCCTAAAAGAAGAGTATAAACATCTGTAGCAATCGCTGCCACTAAAGAACCAAGAGCAAAAATAAGCAGACCAATAATAATGGTCTTTTTACGCCCTATCTTATCACTCATACTCCCAAAGGGGACCTGAAAGATCATCTGCGTAATTGCATACCCACCAATGATGACACCCACCATAGTATGGTTGGAATTTGGCATATCAAGGGCATAAACAGATAGAACTGGAAGAACTAAAAAAAGCCCAAACATACGAAGCGATATTATCACATTTAACGGTAATATTTTTTTAAACATTGAGATAATTCCTTTATAAAAATAATTTTCTTAAACACTCTTTTTTAAAACAGACCATAGGTACTTCATGTGAATACTTTTCATACGACATACCGAACTTATTCTTGCACTCCATCTCTTCAAAAATGAGCACCATACAAGCAATAAAAAGCATTTCCAGTGGCGCGACTGCTGTTATAAAAGTAGGAGAACCCAGTAAAAATGCCAGAGCAAGAGGTAAAAGCATCAAACCAAAAAGCATCGGGTGACGCATATGAGCATAGATACCGCTCGTTACAAGTCTGTTTGTCTCTAAACGCGGCAACTCTTTATCTCGTCCTCTTTTTGCCAACTCTTTACCGCCACATGCAGCAGCACGAAAAGCAAAACGCAGTAATATAAGACCAATTAAAAAACTAAATATATGAAATACTACACTGTAAAAAAACTTTACATGTAAAGCTATATCATGGCTTATACTAATGTAACTCCCGCCTATAAGCATTACAAGCCATAAAATTATGCGAATGACAACTGACAATGTAGTTTTTATCTTTATATTGTCCACCTTATACTCCTTTTCTAATTGCAGTATTAAGTAACATCGCAAAAGGAATGGCGACAAAGGCTAAACCCGCTGCAATTTCATAGGTCAAATCAAGCCCTAGAGTATCACCAAATGTACCCATAAGAAGTACTACAATTGAGCTGATAGAGAAATTGATACTCATATAGACACTATTTATAAAGGTTGGCATTTTTGTATCGAGTTCATGGATGACCGAGAGCATGATGGGGCCATTGGCAAACATGAAAATCCCTAAAAGTGCCAAAACAGGAAGGAGTGTATAGATCGTTGTGCTAAAGAGAAAAGCACTCATGGTAAGTGCTGCACCCATAGACATAAAAACAAGCGTCTTTTGTCGTCCAATTTTGTCTGAAATATTTCCTGAGAGAAATGTTCCAATAACACCAAAAAACTGTAAAACAGAGAGTGCAATACTAGAATACCATAAAGAAAATCCATGCTGTGTGAGGTAGACAACAAGATAAAGCGTTACTGCCATTTTCATAGCTGACTGAAAAAACATAAACCCAGCCATCGTAGAAAAAAGGGACAAAAATCTTTTGACCTCTTTCATAGCATCACCTTTCTCGGGTTTTTTGGTAAATTTTTGCTGCGTGAATGTAAAATCTTTCAGCTTATAGTATAAAATAAGTGAAGCCAGCAGACCAAAAGGCATGAGCTTGTACGTTCCTTCCAGTCCCCAAAGCGAGACACCACCTGTAATAATAAGCGGTCCAACAGTACGCGCCATTTCACCCCCGACCATGTAGTAGCTCATACCGCGACCAAGTTTTGCACCGGCAGAAGCTTTAATCATCCCGGGAGAGGGAATATGAAAGAGTGTTGAGGCTATTCCTGCGATAGTAAGCAGTACCACAAGCATGGTATAGGAGTTTACAACACCTAGTAAAGACATACTAAACGCAGTAATTGCCGGTGCCAAGATGACAAAATAACGTGCATCACTGCGTTCGGCCAAAAGACCGAAGAATGGATTTAAAAGAGAGGGGATTTTTCGGGCAATATCCAAAAAAGCACTCATGACAAGACTCATACCAAGCTTTTCTATCAGCAGCGGTAAAATAGGTGCTAAAAAAGCAGAATAAGTATCTTGCACCAAGTGTGCAAGTGAAATCGTTGTTATAAGATTTTTCTGCTGTTTCAAAGTACTACTTCCTTTATTGAACATATGTTTGAATTATATCGCACATATGTTCATAAGTCAATAGTTTAGTGTTTATACAGATATAAACCTACAGCTTGAAGCTCTTTTTGGTTAAGATTAGTACACAATTTTTCTGAAACGATATAGGCTTTTGCCTCTGCTACTGAATCAAATTTTTTGTGTGTCTCTTTACATCTTTTTTTGTAAATCATTGCTCTAATCATTCCCATTTTTTGCTGTTTTTTATCTATCATCATCGAGTCTTTTTGAAAATCATTTTGTGCCGTTTGAATGGCAGCATTGAAGTACATCACAAAAACACCATATTTTGCAGCAAATTTACTTGCTGCGTCAAGTGTAGAAAATGCATATT
>CAZDEM010000153.1:0-4987 GCA_964504315.1 uncultured Sulfurimonas sp. | reverse complement strand
GGCAAGTGCATATACGGCGGCTCAGGCTATAAGCACAGATTAAAACATAAACAGATAAAATCTACTTATATTAAAAAAGGATACTTTAATGTCAACACCGCTTATAATTCTCATAGTTCTTGCAATAATTTTAGTGCTTATGTACAATTCACTGGTAGCAAAGAAAAATCAGGTCGAAAATATTTTTGCTTCAGTCGATACCCTCTTAAAAAAACGTTATGATCTCATACCCAATCTTGTTGCGTCTGTCAGTAAATATATGCAGCATGAAAAGTCCATTTTAGAAGATATAACCAAACTACGCTCGCAAGCAAATAAAACAAATTTAAGTGACAAAGAAAAAATTGATTTGGACAAAAAGATGAGTTCTGCTCTTGGTTCTATTATGATTGCGGTTGAAAATTATCCTGAGCTTAAAGCAAATGAAAATGTTTTACACCTGCAACACTCGCTCAATGAAGTGGAAGCACAAATTTCAGCAGCACGCCGAGCTTATAATCAAGCCGTAACAGATTACAACAATGCCTTAGAGCAGATTCCTACAAATATCATGGCAAATATGATGGGTTACTCTCGTAAAGATGTTTTTGAGATCAGTGAAGGTGAGAGAAAAAATGTCAATGTTAAAGAGTTGTTTCACCAGTAAATGAAAAACCTCAGCGAGTTAACCGATTTTTACTACAAAACGCTCTATCCTGTGTTACAAAACCTTGAACAAGAGAGAAAAAAACTTAAAAGCAAGATTATAAATACAGGTATTGTTTATACCTTGGTTGTTGCATTACTTTCACTTGTGCTTTTAGACAATAGTTCCAATATTGATACTTACGTATTTGTAGCCGTAGCATACCTCGCCATCGGTGGAGGCATATACAAGTACCTCATCAAAGACTATACTTATCAATTTAAAAACTTTATTATTCATCCCCTTATTGAGGAGATTGATAAAAACCTCAGTTATATGCCAAATGCTCATGTCGCAAAAGAGAACTTTACCCGTTCAAGGATTTTTACAACCCAACCTGACAGACTTAGCGGCAATGACTATATTCGCGGTAAAATTGACGGTATAAAAATAGAACTCTCCGACCTGCATGCCGAGAAAAAACATAAAGATTCAAAAGGCAGAACAAGCTGGAGTACAATTTTTCAAGGACTTTTTATAGTTTGTGAATTTAACAAGCATTTCAAATCCCAGACAGTTATTTTGCCTGACAGTGCCCAAAATACTTTTGGCTCTCTCATAGGAAACTGGCTTCAGGCTAATAATATGGGTCGAAATGAACTTGTAAAAATGGATAACATAGAGTTTGAAAAAGAGTTTGTAGTTTATTCAAATGACCAAATCGAAGCACGATATATTTTGACACATACTCTTATGAATAAATTACTGCAATTTAGAAAAAAGTCTCAACACCCCTTATATATCTCATTTCTCGGTGGAAATATCTATATGGCAATCGAGTATAATAAAGATCTTTTTGAACCGTCTGTTTTTCATTCACTATTAAAGTATAAAATAGCAATGGAATATATCCAAACCCTGCATTTAGCACTGGGAATTGTCCAAGAGTTACAACTCAATCAAAAATTATGGAGTAAATATGGAAAATGAAACAAGCATTCTCTCTCTGAGCATCAAAGATTTATTTACAAAAAAGATGCTGATGTACTCTGTCATGCCTTTTATTATCAGTATGATAATTTTATATATTCTCTTTTTTATTGTTGCCGGTTTGGGCGTTGACCAATTAACAACAATGGATATACAGAGTTCTCAAACAACCATCCAAAACGGTATACCGCACACTGAGAGTTTTCAAGCCACTCTTGCCGGCACAGGTATAATGAAATTTTTGATGAGCAGTGCACTCACTTCATGGATAGCAACTTTTCTTATTTATACTATAGGCGGCTTAATGACGCTCTATGCTTCTATATTTGTGGCATTATTGGTTATTGGATTTTTAACACATGCAATTTTACAAGAGATTCAATACAGGCATTATCAAGATGTAGAGATGATAGGCTATTCCAATGCTTTAGAAGGAGTATTTTTAACACTTAAATGGATATTTATTATGATTATCCTGTTCTTTGTTTTTATTCCTCTATATTTTATACCTGTTGTAAACATTATAGCCTTTAACTTTCCGCTGTATTACTTTTTTCATAAAATGATGACTTATGATGTCTCTTCATCTATATGCACTAAAGAAGAAGCGATGAAAATCAAGTTTTTCCATGCAAATACACTCAGGTTAAAAACATTGGGGCTTTATCTACTTTCACTCATCCCTTTTGTTATATTCTTTGCATCGGTATTTTATGTTATCTACCTTGGACACAGTTTCTTTTTAGAAACCAGAAAGTTACGTAATGAAAATTAATATAACATTATGTCATGAATTGGAAGTTATTATTTAAAAAAGGTTATTGTATTATTGTTCTTAGCAGAATAAATCTGCTAAGACAATCCAACATGAGGAGAAACCTATGAAAAGGTTTCAACTGAAGTTGACCTTTAGAATTTGGACGTTCAAAGTCAACTTCAAGGTTGAGAGAGTTTAACTCTCTCTCCTATGTTGGAATTATAACATAAAAGGAAAACTAATCCTCCTCCTTTTCTTCTCCCTGCATAACCATTTTCCTGTAAGCTTCATCTTTTGGAACCAATCCGGCTTCATATAAAAACTGTGAAGGCATAAAGTTTTGTTTTTTGATTTTATCATATTTGGCATAACTGAGATAGAGTATATCTTTTGCACGTGTGACCGCCACATAAAAAAGCCGTCTCTCTTCATCAAGACTACCGCCTCGCTGCATCAGTTTTCTGTTTGGAAAACGCCCGTCCATCAGATCAATTACATACACTTCTTTATATTCAAGCCCCTTTGAGGCATGCACGCTTAGCAGATTTACTCCCTCGCCCTGCGTCAAATCAGATGAACCTAAAATCATCGCATTTAAAAAGCGTTCATGTTCAGAGTAAGGCTTTGAAAGTTCTTCTAAAAGCAGTGTTTTTCTCCCTATTCTGCTCAGTGCTTCTGTTTTTTGTTTTTCATCGACAGAGCCGTCTTTGAGTGTTGCTCTTTTTGTTGCCAAAACATCAGCTATATACATGTAAAGTGCAGAATTTGCAATTTTTTTCACAATTGTTTTAGGCTGTTTTATCCCTTTTAAATCACGAAACAGCAGGTAAAAGTTGTGCAAAAAAGTCGCGCTCTCTTTTGTCAGTTTAGGATGTTTAAGTACCGGATTTTTCATAAATTTTGCTTCAAAATCCAATTTTGCATATTTTCCGACTGCACCAAGTTCTAAAAAATCGTCAAAAAGACCGAGTTGATGATTGAGTTTACGCTTTTCAAAAGGATTTCTCATTGACTCATCCGGTGCATAGAGTCCATAGAATATACTCCCCTGCCCCAAGGCTTTGAGTGCAATGTAGAGCTCTTTTGCCATAGCTGAACCAATACCACGTGCAAATTCAAAGAGGTGAATAAAAGCCATCATATCCGATTCATTTACAAGCAAAGTATACAAGTCAAGAATAGCTTTGATTTCACGCGAATCAAAAAAACTCGTACCACCCTTACGCTTACACGGGATGTCAAGCTCACGCAGTCCAACTTCTATGCCGTCAGCAGAGGAGTTGTTACGAAAAATGACAGCTATCTCTTCTCTGGGTGTTGAAGTATCGCGAATCATGGCAGCCATAGCATGATACTGATCAAACAACTCATCAAAAGCTAAAAGTTTTGGAGCCTGTGCATCATAAATACGTGTCACTTCAAGCTTTTTCGGGTAAATTCTTTCATTATGCTCAATAACTTTACTTGCAAGTGAAAGAATAGGCACGGATGAGCGGTAATTTTTTGTCAGTGTATGCACGACCGCATCGGGGTATTTTGTCGTAAAAGAGCCTATTATTCCGATATCTGCTCCGTTAAAAGCATAAATACTCTGATCATAATCACCCACACAAAAAAGAGAAGGCGGGTTCATCGCATCTATAAGCGTTCCCTGCAAAGCATTGGTATCTTGGTACTCATCAACCAAAACTTCTTTATAACCGAGTTCATCATTTTTACACATATCTCTAAAGTTCAAGAGTAAATCATTAAAATTTAAAAAGCCGTACTCTTTTTTCAAGGCTTCAAATTCATCGACAATATCTGCATATATCATGGCAAAGAGTTCATGCTCCGGATAATTTTCTATCAGCCACTCTTCAAAACTGTTTTGCAGTTCCGTATTTTGATAAAAAGAGTACATATCGTACAGATAATTTCCTCCATAAGGCTGAACCTCTGCCTCAATATGCATAAAAGAACGCTTCTCAAAAACTGAACGAAAGAGTGTTTTAAGTTCACGCTGCTGTTTTAGCACTACTCTTTTATCTCGTTTTTTCAGCCATCTGTAACTTACCGCGTGGAAAGTCCCGGCATCAATCTTTTTGGCAACACCTGCACCGAAATACTCCGCGACACGTGCCACCATCTCTGCTGCTGCTTTATTCGTAAAAGTTAATAAAAGAATTTCATTTGGTTCTATACCATTGCTGAGCAAGTGTCCGATTCTACCGACTATAGTTGAAGTTTTTCCTGTTCCTGCAGAGGCTATAATGAGATTTTTACTGTGAGGAGATGTCGCAGCGGCATATTGTTCTTCATTTAATCGAGACAACGGCATAGACAAACTCCCTGAGCAAATTTTTAAGAGTGTGATTATACTTTAGTTTTGTTAAATCCAAGTTAGTAAACTCTCAGCTACATATGATAGAATAAATAAAAAAAATATATTGGACTTTTAAAATGGATACGGACAGCAAATTATTAGAAATAGTCTCTAGCGATACAAAAAACTCAATTTCTCAGCTTTCAATTGTTACACCGTCTATCTATGCATCAATTTTTTCAGAAATAGCCAAAAAAAACAATCTAAAATTTGATAATGAAGAGGAATTATCACATGATATTCTTGGTTC
>CAZDEM010000152.1:0-5018 GCA_964504315.1 uncultured Sulfurimonas sp. | reverse complement strand
GCTTTGTTTTTAACTCTTTTGGATTGATATCTTTAATATTTGTCAAAAAATTTTCAAGAGTTTTTTCCAAAGGCAAAGGATTTTTTTCTTGTTTTAGTGTTTGAATAAGCTCTTTAATTGTTGTATTTGCATTTGAGAGACTTTTAAGTGTAGGGTTGTTTTTAAGGAGTTCTAAGAGCAATTTATTTTGTGTAGTATCTGATGTTGTTGCGCGTTTGAGTAGCGAGTCTAAGATTGAGCCTAAATCTTTTGACTGCGTAAGAGTTTGAAGCTCCTCGGGTGATGCATTCTTTAAAACCTGTGCCAAAGCTTTATTTGTATTTGGCAAAATTAATTGTAAATGCTTAGCTGCAGTGTTATTTAAATTTATCATAGTACAAGTTTATCATACTTGAGTATAATACGCAAAAAGTAAAGAGGAAGAATGAATAAAAAAGTAGAAGAAATTTTAGATATTTGGCATAAACATTTTGAGAATGAAGAGAGTCAATACTCAGAATATGAACCTTCAGATATTGAGTACTTTGCAGGCTGTATGCTTTATAATCATTTTGCATTTTCAAAAGCACTCGATAATTTAAAGACGATGGATTTGAGTTATGATTTTTTATCTGCATGCGGTGATGAATATGATGTAATAAAAGAGATGATTGCCAACATAAAATTTGAAGATGAAAAAGAGGCCCTTGCGTTCTTGCAAAATTACATTAAAGAAGCAAAAGCAAAATACACAAAACCTGAACTTTATTTACTCGACAGATTACAATACCATGTAGATGCAATGGCACAGCGTTATGAAAAAGATGTTGATGTTCAGAGAATAGACTTTGAAAATCCACTTTTAAGACAATAATGAAAAAGTATCTGATAACATCCAATCCTTCATATTTTCAGCTTAGAAAACATATGCCTGACTTCGCACTTTACCGTGATAAAGAGAATGAAAACTATGCCACAGAGGCGCAAAATTTTGTGCAGATGTGTAAACCGCTTAAAGAACTCAAAGTCTTTTTGCATCAAGATTATGAACTGGCAGCAAAATTGGGAGCACACGGCGTGCATCTGACCTCACAACAGTTTGATGCAATACCAAAGGCAAAAGAGTCGGGGCTTGAAGTCGTCATTAGCACGCATACGCACGATGAAGTACATGTAGCCGAGGCAATGGGTGCCGATTATGTAACATACAGCCCTGTATTTGCTTCGCCCGATAAAGGAGAGCCTAAGGGGGTAGAAGATTTACAAAGTATTGTTGCCGTGACTGATATGAAAATTTTTGCACTCGGAGGCATCATAAGTCAGGAAGAAGTAGATGCAGTAGCAAATACGGATGTATACGGCTTTGCTTCTATTCGATACTTTTTATAATTAGACTTCTTAGTCTAATAATTTTCCGGCTAAATAGCCGCTTGCAAAGCTCCATTGTAAATTATAGCCGCCGCATGGGCCGTCAAGGTTCATAACTTCTCCGCAGAAATATAAACCGTCTATAATTTTACTCTGCATTGTTTTTGGATTAATCTCTTTGAGTGAGACTCCTCCTCTTGTGATCATTGCCATTTTAAAGCCGTCATGTCCGGTAACAGTAAGCGGAGTCCATGCAAGCAGTGAAATGAGTTTATCGCGTTTTTTTCCTTCAAGGTTTTTGTACTTTGTATCAAATTCCACATCTGCAAGAGTGCACAGTTCATGCGAAAGAGCTTGTGGAAGCAGAGTTGTGACAAGTTCTAAAACAGTAGATACTTGCTCTTTAGAGAGTTGTTTTTTGAAATGCTCACGTATCTGCTCCTCATTCTTTCCTTTTGTAAGATTGAGTAGTAATGGAACCTCGCCGTATTTTTTTAAAAGTGGTGTGACTTCTCTGGCAAAATCAAGTACAACAGGACCTCTGATTCCGGAGTTTGTAAAAATCAAATCGCCTTTGGCACGCAGTTTTTTATACTTTTTAATATCTACACGCAGTTCAACTTTGGCTATTGTATCTGCTCTGCAGTTTTTTACCCATGTCTCTTTTGTTTTTAGTGGCATCATGGCAGGAGAGAGGTCGGTAATTTTATGACCGACTTCACTTGCTAAATTATAACCGTCACCTTCTGCACCAAGAACCGGATAACCCAGACCACCGGTTGCAACTATAACATTTGGTGCTAAAAATGTATTGTTTTGTGTTTTGACACCGTCAATATGATTACCGGTAGAGAGCAAACGCGTCACTTTTTCAGAACATTTAATTTCAATTCCAAGACGCTTCATTTCTTCTTCTAAACCTGAAATGATAGTAGTAGATGAGTGTGAAGTCGGAAAGATGCGAAAACCGTCAGGTGCGTGCGTTTCTATACCAATTTCTTTTAAAAAAAGAACAAGTTTTTTGTGGTCAAACTCTTTGAGAGCATCTTGCATAAAGCGTCCCTCTCGTCCAAAACGAGCCATAAAATCTTCATTTGAAAGAGTATTTGTCAAATTACATCTGCCGCCGCCGGTAGCTTTTAATTTTGAAGCTATTTTTGAAAGTTTTTCTAAAAGTAAAACTTTTTTACCTGCTCTTGCTGCGATTATCGCCGAAATAAGTCCGGCTGCACCACTTCCAATAACTATTAGCTCATATTTCTCTTCATTCATACTGTAATTTTAGTATAATAGCATTAATGAAAACTTATTATGGTGATAGAGAAAAATGTTATAAGTGTTACAGGCCGAAAAGTTCTTGCATGTGTGAACATTTTGAACATATAAAAACACAAACAAAATTTGTAGTACTGATGCATCCAAAAGAGTTTAAAAAAGTTAAAAACAATACAGGGCATTTTACACATCAAAGTCTTGATAATTCTGAACTTTTTATCGGTATAGATTTTACTCATAACAAAAGAATTAATGAGATTATTGCTACACATGAGAGTTATATACTTTTTCCTTCACAAAATGCAGTGAATTTGACTACCACTCAGCCAAAAAGCAGTGAAAAACCTTTGGCTGTTTTTCTCATAGATTCCACCTGGGCATGCACGAAAAAGATGTTTACACAAAGCCAGAATCTGCAAAAGCTAAAGCATATGAGTTTTACAACGACAAAAACTTCACAGTATCAGATAAAAATACAGCCGGATGAAAATTATCTTTCTACGATAGAATCGACTTTGGTGGTTTTGGAGTTACTGCAGGAGTGGGGAATAGAAAAAATACAACAAGAAGCATTGGATTCTTTTTTAAATCCTTTTCATGCTATGATAACGTACCAGCAGGAACTTATAACTAACCCGCGTTCTCATGCCGTACGTTTTAAAAAAAGAGCTGTAGTTTAAAATTACTCTCCTAATCCAAATACATTTGAGAGTGTATTTATATAGTTGAAATATCCTGTGATAGAAACAGCTTCAATAACCTGAATATCACTCCAGCCCATTGCTTTAAGTGCATCAATTTCTTCTTTTAGAACTTTATAATTATCTTTTTTAGAAGCTTTTATACAAAAATTTAAAAGAGCTTTGTTCTTGTCGTCAGTGTTCATAGCATCAACACCTTGTAAAATCTCTTCTATTTTTTCATCAGAGAGTCCCAGCATTTTTGCAATACTTTTATGTACATCAACACACATTTTACAGCCGTTTTCTTTAGAGATTAAGAGGGCTATAGCTTCTTTTATATCATAAGAGAGAGTGGTCTCATCAAGTAAATATTTTTGAATCATAACATCTGTGGCAAAATAGACTTTTTCATCTATTGCCAACAGTTTAAAGATTTCGCCGAGTTTACCTGTTTTTTCTAAAATAGGTTTGGCTTTTTCTTGAATTGCAGGAGTCATCTCCTCAAATTGGGGGAGTTTTATATGTGCCATATTGATTTCCTTTTGTATTTAAATTTTATTTTTCTCTCACATCGGCAGGGTCTTTATAATCTATAGTTGGTAGAAAATAGGCAGTCAACAAAAGAACTGTACTAAATACAACAACTATAGAAAAGCTATACTCTGCAAAAAAATCATTCACCCTTAGTTTACCTAAATTTGGTCCCATAAATCCATTTATCCATGGATAAATCATTGTAAAAACCGCTCCTCCGGCCATTCCGCCAAGAACACCAACGAATGCATCAATTCTGCCTTCTGCAACTGAAACAAAAAATGCTGAAGGACATTTACCTAAAATGACTAATCCTATACCAAATAATATTGCCCCTATAATAAGTCCGCCTAACAAAAAAGGCTTCACATCAAAAGTTGCATACCCGTACCTTGTCAAAAAGTAAAAGCCTATACTAGACAAAGCAACTGTAGTCATCGCCATTCTAGGTACGAGTGTATCTTCAAATATCATAAAACCAGCCATTTTTTCAAATTTATCGAGTCTGGAATATAAAATTATTGCACCAAATAAAAAACCTATTAAGAGTATAAGCCATATTGAGCCATGCCCTTGATTGGCTGCTGTATTTAACATGTGTTCAATGCGATCAAACATTTTTTTCCACCTTTTTTTTATAAAAAAATCTACCGGTTATTACACCTGTACCGAGTGCTACAACTGCAAAAACGATACCGCTTAAAGCTAATTGGCTTCCTCCTGACAATATGTGTCCTGCATTACATCCACCAGCAAGTCTGGCTCCAAAAACAAGAAGAAAACCTGCTGTAAAACTCCAAATCATTCGTGATTTTACGGAATTGTTTTTACGTTCTTTCCAAAGAGTCGGTATGTAACTGATATGAAATGTTTTAGTGACAAACACAGACATAAAGAGACCTCCAAAAAATACTCCTATGAGCATCACAGCTTCCCATGTACCGGATTTTTCAATTTCTTTTACATACATGTAATGGCTTGAATCTAATCCAAACAGAATAGTGGAGAGATAGGCCATACCGGTTGAAGCACCGATAGGACGATCTGCACCGAGACTTGAAAAACTAAAGTAAAACAGCAGGCTCATGAAAATCCCACCGAGCCACCAAGGTATTTGTTTTGGCATATATTTTCCTTTTATATAAAGTGTAAAGCTATACTTTAGGTTTTGAATTATAT
>CAZDEM010000151.1:0-5106 GCA_964504315.1 uncultured Sulfurimonas sp. | reverse complement strand
TTTGCCACTGCTCGCTCTATTTCTGTATATCTCGAGACATATTTACATAATGATGCATTCACTTCTACTTCGTTGTTGCTTTATAATACTGCTTTAACATGCAGAGAACAAGAGTCTAGAAAAATTACAAAGTATTTAGAATCTAAAAAATCTAAAAAATTTAAAAAAGAATTGAAAAAATGGATAAAAACAAAAAAATGGAGAAAAAAGCTTACTGAAAAACAGTTGTCTGTACTTGAAGAAAATATATTGCCTTTTGCTACAAAATTTTTAAAAAGTTATCAAAACGATATATGCTTGTACGGTTCTTCTATAGGTTCTGTATTGGAAGATGAACAAGCACATAAATTACGAATAAAATTGAAAAAATTAAGGTATGCAACGGACTTCTTTGCTCCGTATTTTCAAAATAAATTAGATAATTTAAAAAAAATACTAAAAGAACTTCAAGATATTTTAGGAGAACTGCACGATATTTATATAACAAAAGAGCTGCACAAAGTTTTTTTACATTTTCAGCAAGATAAAAAACTTTATGCATACATAAAAAAGGTTGAATTACTCAACACATATAAGAAAGAAAAGCTCAAAGAAGCTTTTTTTCTAAAGTGGAAACTATTTACAAAGATTGTTCAATCAGTTTGTTAATTTGATCTAAATCCTGTGTATTGGCAAAACAGCTTTTGTCTCCGCATATCATAAAGCCATCATCTTCACTTCTTTTCAATTCTATAAACGGATATTTTATTTTTGCAAGTTCATAAGCATAGTTATTAATATTTTGCTCATTTGTTTTTATAATTCTGTCTCCTTTGACATATCTGAGTGCCTGCGTAAGCATGTACGGGTAGTAAATCGGTCTGCGCCCCAGTTCATAAGAGTTATATTCCATTGTTTTAAAAGCGAAATGTGTATATTTCTCATCTTCAAGAAGCGTTCCCAAAGTTATTAAAGCATTTATCATAATACTGACCGAACTTGTATACGTTGTGTCAGTTATTTCAGCTTTTACGGCAAATTCACCGCTACTGAAGTTCCATACACCTTTGTCATAGAACTCTTCGAGTGCCTTATTTACAAATCTTTGTGCATGTATGAGATAGACCTCATTTTGTGTATATTTAAAGGCACTGAGTAAAGCTTGAGAAAGGAATGCATAATCTTCCAAAAATGCTTCTACTTTTGGTTTTTTATGAATAAGAGTCGTGTGATACAGCTTACCATCTATAAACAGAGTGTCAAGCAGTTTATTAAGACTTTTTATAGCCTTTTTTTTGTATTTTCTATCGATGGCTCCAAGTTTGAATAAAGAATTTATCATCATACCAGACCATGATGTTTGCACTTTTTTGTCTATAAACGGATAACTTCTTTTTTGTCTTATTTTTTGTAAAAGTGGTTTAATGTCATTGAACCATTCCGGAATTTCATCTTCAAAGCGAATAATATTTTTACCTTCAAAGTTTCCGTGATGAGTGACACTCATCTCTTGACACATTTTTTTTGCATTTTCATAGCCGTTTTGGGCAAGTACGGTGTATACTTCATCATAGGTGTAAACAAAGTAAGTTCCCTCCTCCCCATCACTGTCTGCATCGCTGGCACTGTAAAACAGGTCATCTTCGCTCATGAAGTTATACCAAAAATCTGCCACGTCTTTAGCCGTATGAAGATACTTTTCATCTTCATATGTCAAATAAGCCTCAGTATATACGCCGCAAAGCAGGGCATTGTCATAGAGCATTTTTTCAAAATGGGGTACGAGCCATTTTTCATCTACGGAGTATCTACAAAAACCACCGTCAACAAGATCGTATATACCGCCTTTGATCATATGATCAAGTGTATTTGTTGTCATGGCCTTTGCACTGGCATCATTATAAAGCCTGTCAATAACCATGAGAGCAGTCAGTGTTGAGGAGTGCGGAAACTTTGGTTTGTCTGAAAAACCGCCGTTTCTTGTATCATAATTGTTTTTTGCCTGCAGTAGGAGATTTTTATAAAAATCCTCTTTTAAAACAGTTGCCTCTTTTGGATGCTCTTTATGATTTAAAAACCCTTCTATTTCATCTGCATTTTCAAACAGTTTTGGATCCATCTCTTTGATTTTTGTTGCAATCAAACGAGTAAGTTCTTTAAAGCCCATGCCCTCAATACTGCCGGAATTTGATTCTGGTGGAATATATGTTCCTGCAAAAAACGGTTTGTTTTGCGGTGTACAAAAAATGCTTGTCGGCCATCCGCCTGCACGGCGGTTAAGTAACATATGCACTTCCTGGTAATATTTATCAATATCGGGACGCTCTTCACGGTCAACTTTTATACAAATGAAACTCTCATTTAAAATTTGGGCACACTCTTTGTTCTCAAAAACTTTTTCTTCCATAACATGGCACCAATGACAAGAACTGTAACCAATACTTATAAAAATCGCTTTATTTTCAGCTTCTGCACGAAGAAATGCCTCATCACACCACGGCCACCAGTCTACCGGATTGTCCTTGTGCTGCTGTAAGTATGGGGAATCTTCATTTGCTAATCTGTTTGACATAATCTATAACCTCTTTTATTTTGTAAGGTAGGGTATGAAAAAAGGGCTGATGCTTTGCTTAAATATAAGTCTTAAAATAATTGTAAGATATTTTATTCTGGTTTGGCACTTATATAAAAACATGATACAATAGTATCTAATTTATTTAATAGAGCAGTGCATGAAAAAAATCTATATAGCCGGTCCTGATGTTTTTGAACCAAATTCCATAGAGATTGGAAACAAGTTAGTGAAAATGTGTGAAAAGTACGGTTATGAGGGTCTCTATCCGCTTGATAACGTTGTCGATTTTTCACAAAAAAAACATAAAATAGCGCAAGATATATTTGATGCAAATATCGCAATGATACAAAAAGCCGATATTGTCATAGCTAATTTAAACCCGTTTCGAGGCAAAGAACCCGACAGCGGAACTATTTTTGAATGCGGATATGCTTATGGACTGGGGAAGGAAGTGTATGGCTATATGAGCCGTACATGTAACTATATAGATACATTCAAAAAAGATGAAAAGTTTGCAAAAGATGGATACTTTTGTGATTCGAGTGAAAGACTTATAGAAGATTTTGATTATCCTTTAAATTTAATGTTGGCTTGTTCTACTAAGATAATAGAGGGTGATTTTGAAACTGTTTTACAGTTTTTAAAAGGCAAACAATGAAATTTTTTATTTTGATAATGCTCTTTTTTGTTCTGTTTGGCTCCGTTGAAGCACAAACAAATCATAAACATAATGCTAATGCTTTGCAAAAAGTTTCTTTACAACTGCATTGGAAATATCAATTTGAATTTGCGGGTTTTATTGCTGCTAAGGAAAAAGGGTTTTATCATAATGCCGGTCTGGATGTAGAACTCAAAGAGTACCAAACAGGTATGAATGTTGTTGATGAAGTACTCTCACACAGAGCGGATTATGGAGTCTATAACTCGTCTATTTTGTTGGAGTATTTAAAAGGAAAACCTATTGTCCTTTTGGCATCATTTTTTAAGCGTTCAGCGCTTGTACTTATTACACAACCATCTATCCATTCTCCTAAGGACTTGGTTGGTAAAACAGTTATGTCTTCTCTGGTTGATGATTTTGCACTAAATTTTAAACCTTATTTAGATGGCTACGGTGTGAATATAAATGATATTAAAATGGTTAATCAGACATATAGAGTTGATGAGTTCGCAAAAGGTGAAGTGGATGCTATGACTGCCTTTGTTTCCGATCAACCCTACAAACTCGATAAACTTGGTGTAAAATATAATATTTTAAATCCATCTGATGATAATTTATTTGTTCTGCAAGAAGAGTTGTTTACCTCCGCTGATGAGCTGAAAAATCATCCACAACAGGTTTATGCATTTAAGGAAGCCTCCATAAAAGGTTGGGAATATGCACTTTCGCACAGAAAAGAGATTGCACAAATAATCAAAAAAAAATATGCGCCGCAACTTGATATGGACACATTGGAGTATGAAGCAGAGGCTATCAATAAACTGATACTGCCTTTTATATATGATATAGGCTCCATAGACAGAAATTTTTTAAATAAACAGATACAGCTTTTTAAAAGTAATTTTCATATTGGAGAGGGGAAAAGTTTAGATGATTTTATTTTAAAACCTAGAATAAACAAACTTGATTTGACAGAAACTGAACAAAAGTATATAGAAACTCATCAGAAAATACCTATGTGCATAAATTATGATTTCTTTCCGATTGACGGCTTTAAAGACGGAAAACACATAGGTATTATGGCTGATGTGTTTAAATTGATTTCAAATGAAACAGGCCTGAAATTTATTCCTTTAGAATCACAATCAGAAAAAGATTTGTATGAACACTTACAGGAAAAAAAGTGTAAGCTTCTTTCCGTAGTGGCAACGAACAATGTGTATTTTAGTACCATAAAACCGACAAAATCTTTCAGTGTAACTAATTTTACGCTATTGAGCAGACTGGACCGATCTTTTGTTGATAATCCTATGTTGCTAAAAGGAAAATTGTTATTGGTACAAAAAGAATCATTTAAAAATTATTTGAACTATCTGTATCCATATTTAAATATTGAAGTAGAAGATAACAAAAATATCATGGTGCAAAAAATTCTTATTGGCAGAGCGTATGCTATTGCATCTATAGATGAACAAGCGGATTATTTTATTGATAAGTATGGTTACGGGAAGTTGAAAATTAACGGTTTTTTAGCAAAAAATAAACTGCTAAAAGGGAGTGTTGGTGTACAAAAAGATGAACCTGTTTTATACTCCATTATACAAAAAGCTCTTGATAATATTCCAAAACAAAAGATAGAATCAATTCAAAACAGCTGGAAATTGACACGGTATCATGAACGAGTGGATTATTTTCTTTTATGGGCTGTTTTAGGCGTTGTTAGTGTTATCTTTCTTATTATGATCTATTATCAAAGAAAATTAAAGTATTTTAACAAAGCACTTGAAAAAAGAGTTGCGCAAAAAACAAAAGAACTACAAGAAGCAAACGAACTTTTAGAGATTAAGGTACCAGACTCTAAGACACAGCTCCGAACACACGAGACGGTGGA
>CAZDEM010000150.1:0-5123 GCA_964504315.1 uncultured Sulfurimonas sp. | reverse complement strand
GCTTAGTATAATCTCATTTGCTCTCGTGGCTCAGGGGTAGAGCACTTCCTTGGTAAGGAAGAGGTCGGCGGTTCAAATCCGCTCGTGAGCTCCATAAAAGCAAAGATTATGTTTTAATTAAGCAATAATTGAATGATTTTTGGGTATAATTCCATTTCAATTCACAATTAAAGTAGGAGAAAACTATGGCAAAAGAAAAGTTTGAACGTAACAAACCCCATGTTAACATTGGTACTATTGGTCACGTTGACCACGGTAAAACAACATTAACAGCAGCTATTACTGCAGTGCTTGCAGTTAAAAATGGTGCAAAATTTATGGATTATGATGCAATCGATAACGCACCTGAAGAAAGAGAGCGTGGTATTACTATCGCTACTTCTCACGTAGAGTATGAAACTGATACACGTCACTATGCACACGTTGACTGTCCAGGTCACGCGGATTATGTTAAAAACATGATTACCGGTGCTGCACAAATGGATGGTGCTATTCTTGTTGTTTCTGCAGCGGATGGTCCAATGCCACAAACTCGTGAGCATATCCTTCTTTCAAAACAAGTTGGTGTACCATACATCGTTGTTTTCATGAATAAAGAAGACATGGTTGATGATGAAGAATTATTAGAACTGGTTGAAATGGAAATTCGTGAACTTTTAGATATGTATGAATTCCCAGGTGATGATACTCCAATTACTGCGGGTTCAGCGCTTAAAGCTCTTGAAGAAGCGAAAACTGGTACTTTAGGTGAGTGGTCTGAAAAGATTGTTGCACTTATGAATACTGTTGATGAGTACATTCCTGAGCCAACTCGTGAAACTGACAAAGATTTCTTAATGCCTGTTGAAGATGTTTTCTCAATCTCTGGTCGTGGTACAGTTGTTACTGGACGTATCGAGCGTGGTGTTGTTAAAGTTGGTGAAGAAGTAGAAATCGTTGGTATCAAAGATACACAAAAAACTACTGTAACCGGTGTTGAAATGTTCCGTAAAGAGATGGATCAAGGTGAAGCTGGTGATAACTGTGGTATTCTTATTCGTGGTATTGCTAAGGATGAAGTTGAGCGTGGTCAAGTTCTTTGTAAGCCGGGTACAATTACACCTCACACTAAATTTACTGCAGAAATCTATGTTCTAAGTAAAGATGAGGGTGGTCGTCATACTCCATTCTTCAATGGTTACCGTCCACAATTCTATGTACGTACAACAGACGTTACTGGAGCAATCACTTTACCAGAAGGTACTGAAATGGTTATGCCAGGTGATAACGTAAGTATTACTGCTGAGTTAATTCACCCAATTGCAATGGAACAAGGTACTAAGTTCGCTATCCGTGAAGGTGGTAGAACAGTTGGTGCCGGTGTTGTTGCTGAGATTCTTGCATAATTCGCTTACGCGAATATGCAAAATCCTTTAAAAGGTAATTTAACATGAGAGAAGCAATTCACTTAGGTTGTGAGAAATGTACGAGACGTAATTATCACACAACAAAAAACAAAAAGACTCACACTGAGAAATTTTCAGTACGAAAATACTGCAAATGGTGTAAAGAGCACACAAATCATAAAGAGATGAAACTGTAATAGTTAATTTCTTTGAAAAATTAAGGCACTGTTTAGTATCAGTGCCCTAAATTTTTTACAAAAATTTAGGCGTATAGCTCCAATGGTAGAGCACCGGATTCCAAATCCGGGTGTTGGGAGTTCGAGTCTCTCTACGCCTGCCACACATTTATTATCAGTAGAGCAGATCTGCTTTATTTATAATAAATGACATTTCAATATATGGAAAGAGATAGATGAATTTAAGTAAAGTAATTAGCAACGCAAGATTAGAGTTAAGTAAAGTTATCTTTCCTACTAAAGGTCAGGTGAAACAAGCGTATATTGCTGTTGTAATTGTTGTATCTGCAATAGCTGCATTCCTTGCATTAGTTGATTTGCTTATGTCATCTATTATGTCTACAATTTTAGGTTAAGGAGTTAGTTATGGCACATCAATGGTACTCTATACAGACCTATGGTAGCGATAGAACAGTTAGAGATGCAATCTTTAACATGATAGAAGAACATGGTTTACAAGACCATATTACAGATGTAATTGTTCCAACTGAGGACGTTATAGAAGTAAAAGACGGAAAGAAAAAAGTCAGTGAAAGATCTTTATATTCTGGATATGTATTTGCTCGTATTGATTTAAATACAGAAATTCAGCATATGATTCAATCAATACCGAAAGTTTCAGGTTTCATTGGTGAGGGTAATGTTCCTACACCTCTAAGTGAACATGACATTAATGTTATCTTAGATCGTGTAAATAATCGTGCGGCTCCAAAACCAAAAGTGTTTTTTGATAATGGTGAAACTGTACGTATTATTGATGGACCGTTTGCAAACTTTACGGGAACTGTTGATGAGTATGATTTAGAACATGGTACTCTAAAACTTAATGTTTCAATCTTCGGTAGAGCTACTCCGGTAGATATCTCTTACACGCAAGTTGAAAAAATAATTTAAATTCACAAAAAGGACAAAAAATGGCAAAAAAAGTCATGGATTATATCAAGCTACAAATTGAAGCTGGTAAAGCTAACCCGGCACCACCAGTAGGACCAGCACTAGGACAACGTGGTGTTAACATCATGGAATTCTGTAAAGCGTTTAATGAAAAAACAAAAGATAAAATGGGATTCAAAGTTCCTGTAATTATTACTGTTTACAATGATAGAAGTTTTTCTTTTATTACTAAGCAACCACCGGCATCTGAATTATTAATGAAAGCAGCTGGACTTAAAAAGGGTACAGATAATCCACTTAAAAACAAAGTTGGATCTCTTACACGTGCACAACTTATGGAAGTTGTTGAACAAAAAATAGAAGACTTAAATACAGATGATAAAGAGATGGCTGCTAATACATTAGCCGGTTCTGCACGTTCAATCGGTATCGAAATTAAAGACTAATTTCAAAAATAATCATCGACCACAATGATTTAAAATTATGTGGCAGAATTAATATGGAGATTTGTAATGAGCAAAAGATATAAACAATTATTAGAAAAAATTGATAATACTAAATCATATGGTGTAGAAGAAGCGTCTGCAACTGTAAAAGATTTAAAAAGTGCAAAATTTGACGAAACAGTTGAAATTGCAATGAACTTGAATGTTGACCCACGTCATGCTGACCAAATGGTTCGTGGCGCTATCGTTCTTCCTCACGGAACAGGTAAAACAGTTCGTGTTGCCGTATTTGCTAAAGGTGCAAAAGCTGATGAAGCTAAAGCTGCCGGTGCAGATATCGTTGGAACTGATGATTTAGTTGCACAAATTAAAGAAGGTATCTTTAACTTTGATGTAGTTGTTGCAGCACCTGATTGTATGGGTCTTGTAGGTCAAATAGGTCGTATTTTAGGACCAAAAGGTTTAATGCCTAACCCTAAAACTGGTACAGTTACACCAGATGTTGCTACTGCAGTTAACAATGTTAAAGGTGGTCAGGTTAACTTTAGAGTTGATAAAAAAGGTAATATTCACGCAGGTATCGGTAAAGCAAGTTTTGATGCGAAACAAATTGAAGAAAACTTAACTACTTTTCTTGTGGCAATTAATAAGCAAAAACCTGCTTCTGCAAAGGGACGCTATATTAAAAATGCTGCATTGAGCTTAACAATGAGTCCTGCTGTTAAACTTGATGTTGTAGAATTAGCTGATATTAAATAATTTTCATCTCTCCTTTGTGGGAGTGTGAAAATTTTTATTGTGATATAATGTATATATTATAATAAAGATTTTCATTTTGGAAATCTGAATTACTTGGACTAAAGATAGTTGGGGGTATCTGCCGTGTCGGCAGTGAGCTTAATCGTTACCTTTCGCCCCTCTTGAAGTTATGTCTGGAAAGGAGAACTATATATGCTTAAATCAAAAAAAGCTGAAGTAATTGAACAATTAACTACTTCATTTGCTAATACTACAGCAGTTGTTATTTGTGACTACAAAGGTTTGACAGTGAGTCAACTCGAAGAGTTACGTAAAGCTGCTCGTGCAAAAGACACAAGTGTTCAGGTTGTTAAAAATACTTTAGCAACAATTGCACTGAATAATGCTGAAATGAGCGGTATTGAAATCAAAGATACAAATATTTTTATTTGGTCTGATGATGTTATCAATGCTGCAAAAATTGCCGCTGATTTCGCTAAAGATCATGACAAGTTCGTGATTAAAGCCGGTTATTTAGATAAAGAACCTGCAGACGTAGCTAAAATTGAAGCATTCGCTAAACTTCCTGGTCGTGATGAGCTTCTTGGTATGCTTGCTGCTACTTGGATGGCTCCAATTACAAACCTTGCGGTTGGAATCGATGCTTTACGCAAAAAGAAAGAAGAAGAGGCTTAATAGCCTCACTTCATTGTGATTTATTTCACTAAAAAATAAAATAAATATAGGAGCTTAATATGGCTGTTACTAAAGAAGATGTATTAGAGTTTATTTCTGGACTTTCTGTTTTAGAATTATCTGAACTTGTTAAAGAGTTTGAAGAAAAATTTGGTGTTTCTGCACAACCTGTTGCTGTTGCCGGTGTTGCTGGTGGAGACGCTGGTGCTGCTGCTGAGCAAACTGAATTCAATGTTGTCTTAACTGACGTTGGTGCGAAAAAAATCGGTGTTATTAAAGCTGTTCGTGCTTTAACTGGTCTTGGACTAAAAGAAGCAAAAGAAGCATGTGAAAGCTTGCCATCTACAATCAAAGAGGGTGTAGATAAAGAAACTGCTGAAGAAGCAAAAGCTGCTTTAGAAGAAGCTGGTGCTGCAGTAGAAGTTAAGTAAATATAACTTAACAAATTGTGGGGGCTTTGTCCCTCCTTTTTTTGGGCGCTTTAGCGAAGAGAAAAGACTCTCTTGGCTAAAGTGCCCTTATGTCGTTTATAAGCACTATAAAAATCTCTTATTGTAAGAGTGACCCTATCTATCTAGAGACGTCTAGATATGATCCGCTAAATACTTAAATTTAGCCCTAATTAACAACTTATCGAGGTAGCCTATGTTAAACACTTTATATTCCGGAAACCGTCTTCGTGTAGACTTCTCTAAAACTCCTCAAGAAATTGAAGTACCAAATTTACT